>JAOTVU010000280.1 GCA_029863385.1 Acidimicrobiia bacterium | reverse complement strand
CGGCTTGTGGGATCCCGATCCCGGGCATCTCGCCCTCTACCTGGCGGAAGGCACGACGCTTGTCCGTGCCCTGAGCGGATCGGCGACAAACGCCCGATGGCGGGATCAGGTCATCGCCGGTAAGTTGACGGGACCGACGATCCTGACGTCGGGGCCCACCATCATTGGCGGGATTGAGGGCAGTGCCGACGAGCTGGCCGACCTCCCCATCGTGCAGCCCGGCTCGGTGGCCGAAGTGATCGACGAGGTCCGAGCCCAGGCCGCCGGGTGGGCCGACTTGATCAAGGTCTACGACGGTCTGACTCCGGAGCTGTACCTGGCCGCCATCGAGACGGCCAACGCCGAGGGCATCTACGTGACCGGTCACCTGCTCGACGAACTTCCGCTTGAGGACATCGTGGCCGCCGGCCTCGACGAGATCGCCCACCTCGATGAACTCAACTTCCGACATTGGCGGGGCACCCCGAACGAGCCCGGGTTCAACCAACATCCGGCGGCTCCACGCGTCACTTTCGACGCGCCTGGCCGCCAGAACTGTCAAAGCGCCCTCGATTGGGACGCTATTCCGGTCACCGCCCGCCTCCTGGCCGAGGCCGGGGTGACCGTGGTCAGTAATCTCTCGGCCGACGAGTCCATGGCCGAGCTGCTCAACGACACCGACCAGGTGTTGGCCCGAGCCGAGTACCGGGTTGTTCGCCCGGAGGTCAAGGAGGCCTGGCGTCACGGACGACAGACCGGACCGTTCGCAGGTCAGGGACCCTACCGGTGGGACCTCGAGTTGCCGTTCTTCAAGGCCCTGTTGGCCGGACTCCGTGATGCCGGAGTCCGGATCCTCGTCGGCACCGACACGTCGCCGCTGGTGGAAGGCGCCGTCCCGTCGAAGATCCACCGCGAACTCGAGTTGCTCGTCGAATCGGGCTTCTCCCCAATCGACGCGCTGGCGGCGGCGACGTCGGCCGCAGCCGACGTCGTGGCCGCCATGGGTCGCGACGGCGCCTTCGGCCGGATCGTGCCCGGTCATCGGGCCGATCTCGTTCTGCTCAACGGCAACCCGCTCGACGATGTGAGTCAAACCCGCAACCGGGTCGGGGTGATGGCCCGAGGCGTCTACCACCCTCAGGGTGAACTCGACCGCAAGGTAGACCGGTTCCTCGCAGGAGGCTTCGCGTCCCCAGCATCCGGCTGGACCACCCTGCACAGCCGGGCTCATACTGGTCCGCCCAATCAAGCACCTTCGGAGCGATTGGACGGGGTCGGGCCGTGAACGGCGTGCCCGCTCCGCCGTTGTGGGGCGCCGCCGCCGCTCTCATCATCCTGCTTTCGGCGGGGGCCCTGGCGGCCTGCACCGGCGACTCGGTGCGTCATCCTCTCGACGATTCCGAGGCCGGGCCGGCCGACCTCGACGCTGCCCTGGAGCAGGCTGCCACCGTGATGGATGACGTGACCGAGGCGGTCCTGGACGGCAAAGCTCACGACGATCGCCGCTGGTCGGCCGACAACGGCTGCGCCACAAACCCCGATTCGCCCGAGCAGGGCGACGTCAGCCGGATCCTCTATCGCTCGTTCCCCACGACGACAGGAGCGACCGCAACCGACGTCGTCTCGGCCACGGAGGCCCACTGGGAGGAGGCCGGACACACGGTCGGCCCGGGCCCGCCGAACATGGCCAACCAGGCCGTCACCCGAATCGACGGGATCGGCTACAGCATGGTCGAGGCGGAGCCCGGTGTGGAACTCAGAGCCTTCATCCCTTGCCTGCCAACCTAACACGGAACACGAAAAGGACCGACATGTACAACACACGAGCAGTCTGGCTCGCGGCGGCGGTACTGATCTCGGTGCTGTCGGGTTGTCTCTCCGACGACACCGAATCCGGCGCATCCGACCCCGGTGCGTCCGAGTCCGAAGACCCGCTCGCCAAGGAACAGGAAGCCATGGGCGAGGCGTTGCTGACGCCGTACCAATCACCATCAGGCCAGTTCGAGGTGAGCTTCCCCGCCACCTGGACGGCCGAGGAGACCTTCGACGGTGGCGCCGTGATGCTGGCCAACAAGCGGGAGGCGATCGAACGGTACCAGGCCGGCACCGCTCCCGAGGAGGCCGACCTCGTCGTGAACGTCGGTTTCCTCCCGGCGACGCTGTTCGAGCAACGGGAGCTGAAACGATTCGAGGTGACCGACGACCTCGCTCCCGACGACTATCTCCGGGCCGTCCTCCCGATCTTCGAAACGGTCGACGCGGCGACCCTCGGTGAGGTGGAGTTGGTGACCCTTTCCGACGGGACCGACGCCGGTGCGGTGAGCATCGAAGCGTCGGATCGGGAGGGCCGGATCCTCACCCTCGCCGCCGGCCCCCGGGTCAGAGCGATCATCTCGATGACGACCGCCCCGGGACAAGGCCATCTCTACGAAGAGGTCGTCGAGGCCATCGCGGCGACGAGCACGTTCAACGGCGACGGCGAAGCCCTTTATGGGCGCCTCCTCACCGGATGACCGGACCCAGGTGAGCAGACATCGGAAGACCGGATTCAAAGGAAGGAACAGCTGATGAGAACCCTGACCGCAGCGCTGTTGCTGGTCGTCGCCCTGATCGGTTCGGTGTCGCCGGTAACCGCCCAGGCCGGGACCGAGACCATCACATTCGTCAACATTCACATCATCGGAATGGAAGACGAATCGATCATCGACAACGGCGTCGTCATCGTGACCGGCGATCGGATCGTTGAGGTCGGACCGGCGGGCGACGTGACGGTTCCCCAGGGCGCCACCGTCGTCGACGGCGGAGGCGGCTACTTGATCCCCGGTCTGGTCGACGCCCACAGCCATCTGCTCGACAACGAGGATGCACTCGCCCTTCACCTGGTCAACGGCGTCACCACCATACGGGACCCCAACGCCGACTACGTCGGGACCGGAACGGTCATTCTCGGGTGGCGAGACGAGATTGCCGCCGGGCAGCGACTCGGCCCGGCGATCATCGCTGCCAAGAGCTTGGGGGCCCTGCCCCCTCAATTCGCCGGGGTGTTCGGCAACATCGACACCGTCACCGCTCCGTGGCTGACCATCGATCCGGCCGCCCTGGAACTGGCGGCCGATGCCGACAGCGCGCGGAACCTGGTGATGGCCGCCCACGAGCAGGGCTACGACGACATAAAGGTCAATTGGTTCCTCACCGCCGAAACCTTCGATGCCATCGTGGCCGCCTCCGCCGACATTGACATGCCGATCCTGGCTCATGTCCCG
>JAOTVU010000127.1 GCA_029863385.1 Acidimicrobiia bacterium | reverse complement strand
GTGCCGGACGCTCGCCGGCCAGCAGCGCCTCGATCGCGGCGATGATCCGGTCGGCCGGCGGCGGGCAGCCGGGCACGAAGGCGTCGACCTGGATGACCTGATGGAGCGGTTCGACCCGGTCGAGCAGCCCCGGCACGATCCCCGGCTCCCCCGGCACGACGGGGTTGCGGTCGGGCGCTTCGACGTAGATGCGCTCGAGAATGGCCTGCGGGTCACCGAGGGGATTGCGCATGGCGGTCACGTTGCCCGACACGGCGCAGTCGCCGAACGAGACCACCAGCTTCGACTTGGCCCGCAGCTCCCGGGCCAGCTCCAGGTTGTCGGCGTTGGCCACCGCCCCCTCGACCAGGCAGACGTCGACATCGTCGGGGAAGACCTTGACATCGGCGATGGGGCTGTACACGAGGTCGGCCCGGGCCGCGAGTTCGAACAGCCACTCGTCGGTGTCGAGGAACGACATGTGGCAGCCGGAGCAACCGCCGAGCCACACGGTTGCCAGGCGGGGTCGGGCCGCTGCGGCGGTCGGTTCGTCCGTCACGACAACTCCTCGGGGTCGATCCACTCGCCCTCACGGCGGGCGGTGGCCAGGCGGGCGATCATGTCGGGGTGGTGCTGCATCTCACCGACCGCGCTGCCCTGATAGCTGAGCGAGCCGGTGGGGCAGACGGCCACACACTTCCCGCACCAGGTGCACGACGACGACTCGCCCCACGGCTGGTTGAGGTCGGTGGTGAGGACCGCGTGCTGGCCCCGGCTGCCGATGTCCCACACATGGGCCCCCTCGATCTCGTCGCAGACCCGGACGCAGCGGGTGCAGAGGATGCAGCGGTTGGGGTCGAACAGGTACTTCGGGTGGCTGGCGTCGATCAGTCGCAGCGGTGATCGGGACTCGTAGCGCACATGATCCATCCCGACGGAGACGGCGACGTCCTGCAGCTCGCAGTTGCCGTTGGACACACAGACGGCGCACACGTGGTTTCCCTCGGCGAACAGCAGCTCGACGATGGCTTTGCGGTACTCCTTCAGCCGGGGCGAGTGGGTGGTCACCTCCATGTCGGCGGTCACCGGTGTGGCACAGGCCGGGCGGGGCCGCGGATCCTCGGCCACCTCGACCACACAGACCCGGCATCCACCCCACACCGACAGGCCCTCGAGGTAGCACAGCGAGGGAATCTCGATCTGATGACGGCGGGCGCACTGCAACACCGACTCGCCGCCGAACGCTTCGACCTCGACCCCATCGAAGCTGACGTCGAGGGTTGGTCGCCGTTCACGCATTGCTCACCTCGCTCCCAGTGCTCATCTCGCTCGCTTCGCTCGCAGTGCTCATCTCGCTCGCTTCGCTCGCAGTGCTCATCTCGCTCGCTTCGCTCCCAGTGCTCATCTCGCTCGCTTCGCTCCCAGTGCTCATCTCGCTCGCTTCGCTCCCAGTGCTCATCTCGCTCGCTTCGCTCCCAGTGCTCATCTCGCTCGCTTCGCTCGCACTGCTCACGTCGCTGGTCCTACCGATCAGGTCGTCGTATTCGGACTTGAAGTAGTGCAGGGTGCTCAGCACCGGGTTGGGGGCCGCCTGACCCAGCCCGCACAAACTGGTGTCCCGCACCACGGCACACAGATTTTCCAGGTCGCGGACGTCGCGGGAGGTCCCGTCGCCCGACGTGATCTTGTCGAGCAGATGGTGCATCTGCACGGTCCCGGCACGGCACGGTGTGCACTTGCCACAGCTCTCGTCCATGGAGAACTCCATGAAGAACTTGGCCACATCGGGCATCGCCTGCTGATCGTCCATGACGATCAGGCCGCCCGACCCCATGATCGAGCCCAACTGCCGGAGGCTGTCGTAGTCGACCGGGGTGTCCAGATACTCGGCCGGGATGCAGCCACCGGAGGGACCGCCGGTCTGGGCCGCCTTGAACTGCCGGCCGTCGGCCATCCCACCGCCGATCTCCTCGACGATGTCGCGCAGTGTGGTTCCCATCGGCACCTCGATCAAACCGGTGTTGACGATGTCGCCCGCCAGGGCGAACACCTTGGTCCCCGTCGAGTCGGAAGTACCGATGGAGGCGAACCAGTCGCCGCCCCGACCGACGATGGCCGGAATGTTGGCCAGGGTCTCCACGTTGTTGATCATGGTCGGCCGGCCCCACAAGCCGTGCTCGGTGGGATAGGGGGGTCGAAGCCGAGGGGTTCCCCGCCGGCCCTCGATCGAGGCCATGAGGGCGGTCTCCTCCCCACACACGAAGGCCCCGGCTCCGATCCGGACGTCGATGTTCAAGCTGAACTTGGTGTCGAGGATCCGGCGGCCGAGCAATCGATTGCGGCGGGCCACCCGGATGGCCCGGTCCAACCGTTCGACCGCCCGCGGGTACTCGGCCCGAACGTAGATGTAGGCCTGGGTTGCTCCGGTGGCGTAGGCGGCCAGAGCCAGACCCTCCAGCACCCGGTGGGGATCGTCCTCCATGATGGTGCGGTCCATGTAGGCGCCCGGGTCGCCCTCGTCGCCGTTGGCCACGACATACTTGGTGTCACCCTCGGCCGCCGCCAGCAGCGACCATTTGTTCGCCGCCGGATAGCCGGCGCCACCCCGCCCCCGGATGCGGGAGAGCCTGACCTGTTCGAGCACGTCGGCCGGGATCATCGTGGTCAGCGCCTTCTCCAGCGCCGAGTAGCCGCCGTGGGCGACATACGATTCGATCCGGTCTGGATCGATCACACCGGCATTGGCCAGGACGATGCGCTCCTGGCGGGCGAAGAACGGCATCTCGGGGTCGAGTTGGTGCTCGACCACCGGCCGGTCGTGTTCGACGTGGCTGCGGAGCACCTCGACCGCCACCTCGCCGGTGACCCGACCGTAGGTGTGCTCGCCTCCGCCACGGCGGAGAAGGCGCACCATCGGCCCGGCACTGCACAGGCCCATGCAGCCGGTGGGCACAACCATCACGTCGAGGGCCATCTCGTCGTCGACCACCTCCCGCAGGGCTCCCAGAACCGCGCCGGAACCGGCCGATGCGCACGACGTGGAGTTGCACACCTTGGCCCGCCACGGGGTGCGGAAACGGGCCTCGCGCTCTCGCTCCGCCACCTCGTGGAGATCGATCGGTGTTGCCATCAGCCGACACCTTCCAGCGCCGCCGCCACCCGGTCGAGGGTGGAGGCGGTGTCCTGGTGGCCCAACACCGTGCCGTCCAGGACCACGACCGGGGCCAGTCCGCACGAACCGAGGCAGCGAGCCGTTTTCAGGGTCAGCCTGCCGTCGTCTGAGGTCCGGCCACTCGGCACGTCATAGGCCTCGGTAACCCCGGCCACGATGCCGTCGGCCCCCTTGACGTAGCAGGCGGTGCCGGTGCACACCGTGCACGAGTGCTCCCCGGGCGGGTCGAACGTGAACAGGTGATAGAAGGTGGCCACCCCGTAGACCATGCTCGGCGGGAGACGCAGCGCCCTCGCCACGTAGAGCAGCAGATCCTCCGACAGGAAGCCGAACACATCCTGGGCCACATGCAGGGTTTCGATCAACTGGTCCTGGGCGTAGTGAACCCGGCGCAGGTGTTTGTCGACGAGTTCGAATCGGTCGTCGCCGGAGGGATGAGCCCTGTGATCGGACGTGGCGGTGGTCGATGTGTCGGATTGGTGCCTGGATGCGGTCGTGTCGCTCAATGAAACCTCGCTCGAAACCGGATCCGTTCATCTTTGCACACCTCCGGCCTGCGATCCGAGGCGATCATGCCGGAGGTCATCAGGAGCCGTCGGCGGGATCAGCGCTCAAGATTCCGCCCGTTCTGGCCGATGGTGTTTTCAGAACATTACGCGAACGAGACGTCGATCCCGGTGGCTGCAATGCTGGTCGCCTCGCCACCGGGGGAGTCAGTGGCGAAACCGGCGTTTGCATCGAACAGACGATGGAGAGTCTGACATGCAGAGCCAACCTATGACCTCGCGTACCGGCGTGACCTGGGCCCCGCCTCTGGGCGTCACGTGGATGCCGCTGCTGGCGGCGCTGTTCGCAACGGCGCTGCTCACCGCAGGCCTCGCCGAGCCGGCAGCAGCCGGAAAGCCCAACAAGGGCGGCGACAGCGGCGGCGGGGTGACGTATTGCGCAGACCTCCCGGGCACCTCGTACACGTTGCACGACGTGAACGTGGCCATCGGCGCCGACGGGTTCCACAAACCCAAGGGCAAGCAGCAACCGGTCATGGGCGCCGGCATCGACGTGGCGGTCATCGACACCGGTGTCAATCCCGGCGGCGTAAACGAGGTCGTCGACGGCCCGGACCTGTCCTTCGACGCCCTGCAGGACAACCTGCGTCACCGCGACCTGCACGGCCATGGCACCAACATGGCCGGCATCATCGCCACCAACACCAGCACCGCCTGGGGAGTCGCCCCCGGGGCCCGGATCGTGAATGTGAAGGTCGGTGCCGGCGACGGCGCCGTGGACGTGTCGCAGGTGATCGCCGGCATCGACTGGGCGGTCCAGAACCGCAACGCCAACGGCATGAACATCCGGGTCATCAACCTGGCCTATGACAGTGACGCGAACGTCGATTACCGCACCGACCCTCTCACCCGGGCCGTGGAGAACGCGTGGCACCACGGCATCGTCGTGGTCGTGGCCGGCGGCAACGACGGCCGCGGCATCCACCGTCTCGGCAACCCCGCCCTCGACCCCTACGTCATCTCCGTCGGTGCCGGCTACTACAACACCGGCAGTCACACCTGGAAGTCGGCCAACTTCTCCTCCACCGGTGACGGGATCCGCAATCCTGATCTGATCGCCCCCGGCGAGGCGTTGGTGAGCCTGGGGGTCGCAGGCTCGTACCTGGCCGACACCCACCCGGGGGCCACGTGTACCGGCTCCGACGGTCTGCTGTACCTGCGGGGATCGGGCACGTCCCAGGCAGCAGCGGTCGTCTCGGGCGCCGCGGCCATGCTGCTCGAAGCACGTCCTGCGCTGACCCCCGACCAGGTCAAGTACCTGCTCACCTCCACCGCAACCGACCTCGGCGAACAGCCCGACAAGCAGGGTCACGGCATGCTCGACCTCGCCGCTGCGCTCCAGGCACCAACCCCGGGTGTCGAAGCGGTCCAGACCCACGACCTCGCCCTCGGAGGCGGCACCCTCGAAGCCGCTCGTGGCAGCTTCCATGTCGGCGCTGAAGGCGACTACCTCCAGGGCGAAGTCACCGCCTTCGGGGGCGACTTCGACTCGGCCACCCACACCGGTGCCCAGACCGCCGACTCCACGTGGACCAACCAGACCTGGAACGGCAGCACCTGGAGCGGCGGCACCTGGAGCGGGGCCACCTGGTCAGGCGGCACCTGGAGCGGGGGCAGCTGGTCAGGCGGCACCTGGTCCGGAGCGACGTGGTCAGGCGCAACCTGGAGCGGAGCAACCTGGAGCGGAGCGACCTGGTCGGGGGCCACCTGGTCAGGCGGCACCTGGTCCGGAGCGACGTGGTCAGGCGCAACCTGGAGCTGCGGCACCTGGAGCTGACCAGACAAGGATCGTCCCGGAAGCAGCGGCCCGGCAGCGGGCCGCCGTGCGCCGGCGTCGCTCGTCAGTCGTCGCCTGCCCGGTGGCGCTCGATCACCCGCAGCGGACCGACGGCATCGGCCACCGCATAGCGGGCTTCGGCGAGCAGATCCGCGTTTGCCTTCCACGCTGCGGATGACAGGCCGGCCAACCGGCGGGCCACCTCGGTGGCGCCGGCCTCGATTCGGTCCATGGCGGGCTGGACGTCGGGCGGCAACGCCTGGCGTGTGGATGGGTCGATGCCCTTGGCGGCAACGTGCGGTTCGAGGCTGAACCCGACCGACTTCGTTGAATCGATCAGCCGCTGCAGTGTGTCGGCTATCGCATTCATCTCCTCGACGGGCAGCGGCTCGCCCTCATCATCGCCCCTATCATCGCCCGCAACAACGCCGTCCTTCGCTTCCTCATCACCGTGCGGGTCGTCCCGTACCAACACCACCGCCACCCGCCGGGGAAGACCGGCGAAGAAGGCGACGATGTCCGGAGGGTTCAGGTGATCCAGGTTGAGCCCGGCGACGAGGTCCTCCCGGGCCGAGTCAGGCTCTGTCATGGCTCGATCGTCGCCGGCGACAGAGCGGCGTGTGGTGTCGAGATGACCATGTACCGACTCTACCCGCCCCAACCGACCGCCGACAGAGCGTCGCCTGCGGACGTCCGGTGGCGGGCCCAATCGATTCGTGACACACTGCCGACATGAAAGACAGTCTCGCCGTCGGTCTCGACGGATCCGAGGAGCATCTCGTGACCGACGACATGTCGCCGCCGCATCTTCCGATGAAGGTTCTGTCGACGCCGGACATGATCCGCCTCATCGAGCAGACGTGCTTGATCGGTGTGCAGCCCCATCTCGACGAGGGCGAGACGACGGTCGGGATCCATGTGTGTGTGAGCCACTCGGCGTCGGTGGCGGCCGGTGACACGGTGCGTATCAACTGGGAACTGGCCGAGCGGGACCGTCGCCGTCTGGTGTTCAACACGACAGTCCATGCCGGGGAAAGCCTCGTGTCGGAGGGAACCCACCAGCGTTTCGTCGTCGCCCCCTGACCCGACCGAGCCCGGCCGGCCTCGCCAACCGCCTCCTACGTTGATCGGTCGGCTCGATCGAGGTCCTGCGACTCGACCGAAGCACCGACGGAGTCGCCGGCAGACGCATTCTCGCCCATCGACTTCACGAGATAGTCGAACGCCTCGTCGGGGGGAACCGGTTTGCTGAACAGGTAACCCTGGCCCTCGGGACAGCCGTGCTCGATGAGGTACGCCAGTTCCTCGGGTTTCTCGATCCCCTCGGCGACGCAGTTCAATCCCATGGCCTGCGCCAGTTCCAGGGTCCACTCGACGATGGCGGCGTCGCTTGGGCTTGTGGTGATCCCGGACACGAACGAACGATCGATCTTCAGTTCACCGACGGGAAACCGCCGCAATCGGATGAGCGACGAGTCGCCCGTTCCGAAGTCGTCGATCGAGATGTGACAGCCCAGGTCGGCAAGATGCTGGAGCGCCGGCACGACGGTCTCAAGATCCTCGGAGATGGCGTCCTCGGTGAGCTCGACCACCAGGTTGGAGGCCGGCAGGTCCCACATTGCCAGGTTCTCCATGACGACGTCGACGATCCCGCCCGACCGCAAGGCTCGCCCCGGAACGTTCACGGCGATCCGACTCTTCGGGGCGACCCGGCGACAGTCGGCGGCAAACCGGATCGCCGATTCGACCACATGCCGATCGAACGCCTGCGACTGGCCCGACAACTCGATGATGTCGAGGAACTCGAAGGGCGACAAGATCCCGTGCTCCGGATGACGCCATCGGATCAACCCTTCGAAGCCGATGACGGCCCCGGACGCGAGATTGTGTTTTGGTTGGTACCACAGCTCGAGCTGACCGGTCTGGATGGCCACGGGCACCTGGGCCGCCAGTGACAGCCGCCGCCGGGCCTTGTCGAGATCCTCGATGCCGGCGATGTGCCACGGTTTCTTTCGCTTCTTTGCGGTATTCAGAGCGCTGTCGACACGGCGGTTCATGTCGACGATGTCGGTCTCCTCCGGTTTGGACACGGCGATCCCCGCGGTCGCCCCCAACCGCAGCGACGTGTCGGTCAGCGCCACCTCCTCGCTGCAGAGGCCCAGAATCCGTTCGGTCAGCGCGACGGCGTCGTCCGCGGACGCGCAGCCAGCGGCCACGAACGCGAACTCGTCGCTCCCGACCCGCGCCACCTCGACCCCGTCCTTCCGCAGAGCGGCGAACCGTCGGGCCAGCGCGACCAGGTAGCGGTCGCCGATGGCGTGGCCGAGCGTCTCGTTCACCTCGGTGAACCGGTTCACGTCAACGAGGATCAGGGCCACGTGATCGTTGCGTCGGCCGGCCAGCATGCCCGTCGCAAGATCGGTGAGAAGAACCCGGTTGGGCAGCCCCGTCAGCTCGTCGTGGGTGGCCTTGTGGATCGCCAGCTGGTTGGCAGCATGCAGTTCGTCGATATCGAGGGTGATACCGCGGGCGACCGGGAGGCCGTCCTCGGCGGTGTGGATCTGGAAGGTCTCCCGCACGTAGATCCAGGAGCCGTCGGCCGTGCTGATGCGCCCCTCCCACCGTCCCCGAGGAGGGTGACCGGCGGCCGACCTGTGGTCCGAACCGACGGTGTTGACGGCATCGACCACATCGACGGCGAAGGAACGGAACCCCTCCCGGTCGTCGGGGTGTACCAGCTCGTCCCAATTCAGTCGGGCCCAGTCGGCGGGATGGTAACCGGTCAGGGTTCGGACCGACCCCGCCACGGTGCGCATCTCGGCGGTCGTGGCGTCGGCCTCCCAGATGATGGCCTGGGAGGACCGTGTGAGCTCCTCGAGCGCCGTGTCCTCGTAGCCCCTGAGCACGTCCAGGATCTGGCTCGTGGTGAACGCGATCAGCGGCACCAGCAACAGCGCGAAGCTGACGGCGAGCCAGTGGTCGACGTCGTGATACCAGCCGACCGCGCTCATGACCACGCCACCGCCGATCCCGACCAGAAGACCGGAACGGGATCGGGTGCCGAACACACCGGCGGTGATGGTCGACGCGGCGGCCAGACAGAACGCGGCCCACAGGTTGGGAAGGCCGATCACGCAGAAGATCTCGACGAGCAGCCCGTACCAGAGATGAACGTCGGTGATGCGCCGAGGCGGCACGTTCTTGGTGGCGACAACCAACGCAATGGCGATCATCACCAACGCGACGGCGACCAGCGGCCCGACCACCGGCCCGCCGTAGAACGCGACGAACGGTACAGCGGCCAGCGTGCCGGCCACCCGCCCGCTGATGGGCGGCGCGGAATCTCGCATACTGGGGCGATGCCAGAGGTTCTCGGCTCCCACACCGACCTATCGGCACGTGCGACCACCCACTGAGATGAACGGTCGACGCACCCGCGGTCGTCACGTCGCCTCCACGACTTCCGGCCGACGGACCGGCGCAGGAGAATCAAACCTTGACAACCGACCGACCGTCGGTCTAGTCTGCGAAGTAGACCGACGGTCGGTCGGTCACTCGGAGAGCGGAGAGAAGCCATGGTTCGAATCAGCAAGGCCCCCGAAGTCCGCCGCCGAGAGATCGTGGACGCCGCGCTGGAGCTGTTTGCCACCAAGGGCTACGCCGCCGCAACCGTCAACGACATACTCAACGCGGTCGGCATCGCCAAGGGCACCTTCTATCACCACTTCACCTCCAAGGAAGAGGTGATGCGGGCCGTGGTGCAACAGATCGTCGATCAGGGCATCGAACGGGCCGAGGCCATCGCCGACGATCAGTCGATCCCCCCGCCCGACCGGATTCTTGCCATCCTCGCCTCACAACAGCTCGAGGAAGACACCGCCTCGATGGTCACAGCCCTGCACGAGGCGGGCAACGTCGAATTTCACCTGCTGAGCAACATCGGGATGGTCACCCACCTCAGCCCGATCATCGCCCGGGTCGTCCGAGAAGGAATCGACGAGGGTGTCTTCGACGTGGCCCATCCCGAAGAGGCCGTCTCCATCCTCTTGACCGCCGCCTTCTTCCTCACCGACGAGGGCTTCGAGGGCTACACGCCGGATCTCGACCGGCTGATGCCGGCCCTCTTGATCGCCGCCGAGCGCCTTTTCGGCGCGGCGCAAGGAACGTTCCTGGACCGGGCCGCACAACTGGAGGGCAGCTGACATGGCCACCGCAACACATCCACCCCTGACACAGCCGATCATCCAATCGACCGATCGCTCCTCCATGGGACGGTTCCTCGTCCTGTGGGTCGGAGCGATGATCAACAACCTGGGCAGTGGCATGACCGCCTTCGGTGCCGCCGCCCTTGCCTATCAGCTCACCGGCAGCGCTTCCGCCGTGTCCGCCGTCCTGGCCTGTGCGCTCGTACCTCCGATCCTGCTCGGCCCGCTCGCCGGTGTGGCCGCCGATCGCCACGACCGTCGCCTCCTCATGGCGCTCGGCGACGGCGGTGGCATCGGTGGCATCGCCGTCACCTGGTGGGCGGTCTCCCAGCCCGAACCGTCCATCGCCGTCATCTCGATCGGCATGCTCCTGACGGGCCTGTTCACCGCGCTGTCGGAGCCGGCGTTCAAAGCGTCGATCACCGACGTCGTTTCGCCCGACGACTACCAGCGCAGCTCGGCTCTGATGCAACTGGTCGGAGCCAGCCGTCTGCTGCTGGCACCGGCGGCCGCCGGTTTGGTGCTGGCCGTTGCGTCGATCGAATGGATCCTGGCCGTGGACGCGGCCACGGTGCTGGTCACCGTGGCCGCCACCCTCGCTGTGCGACGGTCGCTCGCCTCAGCCGCTCGGTCCCGCAACGGTGACGCCGCCACCGCCACCGCCGATGCCATCGTCGAGCCCCCGAAGACCGCCGGGTTCCTGGCCGACCTCGAGGAGGGGGTGCGAGCGCTGGTGGCGGTTCGGGGTGTGATGGTGCTGCTCGGGGTCTTCGTGCTGACGACCTTCGCCGCCGGGCTCGCCCAGGTGCTGTTCAAGCCGCTGATGTTGCCCCGTATCTCGGTGTCGGCCCAAGGGGCGCTCGAATCGGTGGCGGCCTCCGGGATGATCGCCGGAAGCGCCCTGATCGGAGCCTTCGCCGGTCGCTGGCGGAGCCATCGGACCCTGATCACCGGCCTGCTCGCCGCCGGCGGCTTCCTCGCCGTCCTCCCGTTCGGCGGGGTGTGGTGGGTGGCGCTCAGCGGGTTCCTGTTCTTCGCCTCGTTGGCCCTCATCAACACCGGTGCCGACGTGCTGGTCCGTTCCTCACTCCCCAACGGCACCCAGGGTCGGGCGTGGGGCCTGATCGGGTTCCTCTCACAGTTCGGCTTCCCCGTGGCCTATCTGGTCGCCGGCCCGCTGGCCGATCTCGTCTTCGAGCCGCTGCTGGCCGACGACGGCCCCCTCGCCTCCACGCTTGGCACCGTCGTCGGCGTTGGACCGGGTCGCGGCATCTCGCTGATCTTCGTTCTCGCCGGCGCCATGATCGTGTTCTCCGGAGCGGCGGCCGGGCGCTCGTCGTCGATCGCCGCCCTCGAACCCGACACCGAGTCGACCGACCGGCTGCCGAACGGTCCGCCGATGGCAGGCCGGATGGGACATGACGAAGACCATCGGGGCGGTCTGATGACACGGATGCTGCGGGCCGATGTGCGTCGAACCCGGGTCACCAGCTTCGTGCTGGCCGGTCTGATCGCCATGGCCGCGCTGCTGGCCGCCGTCGGTGGTGGCGTTCTGACCCAATTGACCGGTGCCGCCGGACGCCTGTTCACCGCGGCCCACACACCCGACATCGTGCAGATGCACGCCGGTGCGATCGACACGGTTGCCGTCGAGGCCTGGGTCGACACCCAGCCCGACATCACCGACTGGCAGATCAGCACCACCCTGCCGATCCCCACCGACGAGCTCTACCTGGGCTCCGAGTCCGAGGCCCGCAGCGTGCTGCAGCCTGCGGTCGTCACCCAGCATGAATCCTTCGACCTCCTGCTCGATCTCGACAACGAGGTGCTCACCGTGGGCCCCGGCGAGATCGCCATGCCGCTGTACTACCGCAACGAGCGAGGTGTCGAGATCGGCGACACCGTGTCGATCCGGTTCCCCGACGAGCGGTTCGACTTCACGGTCACGTCGTTTCTTCGGGACTCGATGATGAACCCGACGCTGGCCACCTCGAAGCGCCTCCTGATCTCGCCGGTGGACCACGAGGCGATCGCGGCCCACGTCGACGAACCCGAACATCTCGTCGAGTTCGTGCTGGCTGACCGCAGCCAAACGAAGACCGTGTCCGACGCCTACGGGGAGTCCGGACTGCCGACCAACGGACCCCGCCTCGACCGGGGCACCTTCTTCCTGCTGAACGTCGTCTCCCACGGCATCGGGATCGCGGTGCTCACCTTGCTGGCGCTGCTGATGGTTGCGGTGGCCGCAATCGCCCTGCGCTTCGCCTTCCTCACCGCCGTCGAACGTGACCTGCACGAGATCGGCGTGATGAAGGCGATCGGGCTGCCCGAGAAGCGGATCCGCCGGCTCTATCTCACGAAGTACGTGGCGCTGGCGCTGGCCGGCGGGCTCATCGGTACCGCCCTGAGCGTGCCCGCCACCCGACTGCTGACCGGCCCGCTACGGCAACAGCTCGGCGAACCGGACGGATCCTGGCTGCTGTTTGCCGGTCCGCTGGTGGCCGCGGCCGTCGTGGTGCTGGCCGTGGTCGTGTGGTGCGCACTCATGCTGCGCCGCCTCGGCCGCATCACCACCATGGACGCCCTCCGGAGCGGCACCACGTCGAATCGGCGTCGTCGTTGGCTGCGGCTGCCCCGTCGACTGACACCCCGCATCTCGCCCCGGCTGTCGCGCAGCCACCTCCCGTCGGCCCCGTGGATGGGCGTCAACGCCATAGCCCGCAACCTGCGAACCCACCGGATGCTGCTCGCCGTGCTCACGCTCTGCACGTTCCTGATCCTGGTGCCCCTGAATCTGTGGACCACCGTCAGCGCCCCGTCGTTCGTCACCTACCTCGGCACCGGATCCGCAGACCTCCGCCTCGAACTCCGCACTCCGGAGGCGGTCGAGGGATCGTCGGATCTCATCGCCGAACTCGAACAGGACGCCGACATCGCCCGGGTGGCACCGTTCGTCACCGCCCGCTTCGAGGTGCTCAACACCGAAGGCGAAACCGAGCACCTCACCGTCGAGGTCGGCGACCACGACATCTTCCCGCTCTCCTACCTCGACGGAACACACCCCGATCAACCCAACGAGGTGTCGGTTTCGTCGCTGGCCGCCGACACCCTCGGCGCCGAGATCGGCGACACCATCGACCTGGAGGGCGCCTCGGGATCCCGGGAGGTCACCCTGGTCGGCATCTACCAGGACATGACCAACGGCGGCCGCACCGCCAAGGGTCAGGTGTCGATCGACGGCGAGCCGATCGTGTGGCGAACCGTGCTGGTCGACGTCGCCGACGGCGTCGACATCACCGACACGGCCCAGCGACTCACCGCCACCCACCCCGAGGTCCAGACCATCGAGATGGCCGAATTCGCCGACCAGACACTCGGTGAGCTGATCGGGCAGACGGGCACGCTGGCCGTCGCCGCCGCCATCTGCGCCATCGCCCTGGCGGCCCTGATCGCCACGATGTTCGCCCAGATGGTGATCGCCCGCGACGGCTCCCAGATCGCCATCCAGCGCAGCATCGGTGTCGCTGATCGATCGCTTCGGGTGCAGTACCTCACCAGATTCCTGGTGGTGCTGATCGCCGGAATTGCGCTCGGCACCGTCCTCGTGGCCACGGCCGGGCAATGGCTCGTGGCCGGAGCCATGGGCCAACTGGGGGCGCCGGCGCTCAGGTTCGACGTCGCCCCACTGCTCGCCTATATCGCCGTACCCGCTGCCCTGACGGCCACGGTCGTCGCCGCCGCCCTGATCGCAACCGGAACGTTCGACCGCTTCGGACTCAACCATCTCACGGAGGAATGACATGTCAACCCAACACCTGATCGCCGACAACGTCTGGAAATCATTCGGGCACGACGAGGCCCTCACCCCGGTCCTGCACGGCATCGACCTGAGCATCGACCAGGGCGACTTCGTCGCCATCATGGGACCATCCGGTTCCGGCAAGTCCACCCTCCTCTACTGCGTGAGCGGCATGGACGACGTGTCCGACGGAACAGTCACCCTGAGCCCGGCCGGGTCCGAGGCGGTCGAGATCACGGCCCTTCCCCAGAGGGACCTGGCCGCCCTGCGATTGAACCGGATGGGTTTCGTCTTCCAGCAGGTCCACCTGCTGCGCAACCTCACGATCCTCGACAACGTCGTGCTGCCCGGCGTCACCGCCACGCCCGACCGACGGGCCGACGTCGTCGACAGGGCCCTACAGCTCCTGGAACGGGTCGGCATCGCCGAGCTGTCCGATCGCGACATCACCCAGGCCTCCGGCGGGCAGCTCCAGCGGGCAGCCATCGCCCGAGCCCTGATCAACGAACCCGAACTGGTCTTCGGCGACGAGCCGACCGGCGCCCTGAACGCCGCGACCGCCGCCGAGATCATGGAGCTCCTGGCCGAGGTCAACGCCGAGGGTCGCACCGTCGTCCTCGTGACCCACGACCCGGTGGTCGCCGCCTACTGTCGGCGGGTCGTCGTCCTCCGGGACGGCGTCATCGACGGCGACCTGCGCCGAACCGACGGCGAGACCGACGAGAGCTGGGCCGACAATCTGGCCGGCTGGCTGATCTCACACGGCACCTAGTGCCCTGACCACTA
>JAOTVU010000126.1 GCA_029863385.1 Acidimicrobiia bacterium | reverse complement strand
GCAGGGTCGACCCCGTTGTAGAGGTCGTCGGCATCGACGAGCTGAACGGCCACGACCCGTCCGAACGACGGCACCGCGTCGACCAGGTCGGCCCACGCACCGTCGACATCCGGCACCTTGCCGGGAAGCGGTTCGGTCAGCGTGTCGAGCACGTCGAGCCGACCGTTTCGAATCATGGGGGTCACCCCGTCATCGTTCGCCTCGATCTCGAACCGACCCCGTTGTCCACCCCGAGCGAAGGGACGGAGTCGCTCCTCGAGCAAGGCTTTGAACCCGGCTTCGTCGACAATGCCCACCGTGGCCGACTCCCGGTCAAACCGGACATGCGCCGCCACCTCCTCGGGGTGGAGGGAGGCGCCCAGCATTCCATCCTCGTCGAGGAGCTTGATCTCCCAACCGTCGGCGTCCCGGTTGTGCTGGTGGACAAACCACTGGAGGGGTGCACTGGATTCGGGCTCGACCGCCACCGTGGAGACAACGATCCGCTGAGGTGGCGACGACCCTCCGACCGTGACTTCGGTGGCAACGCCCGGCCTACCTTCCACCACCTTCCAGGCCGCATCGATCACCGGTGCGGTCGGATCCCGCTCCAACTCCGAGCGGTAGTCGACCACGATCGGACTCCCGGCCGGGCCGCCCGATAGTTCGACCGGGGCGTGGAGACGCTGCCGGGCGAACGGCCAGCCGCTGACGGAATCGGTGACCTGAGTCGTCCACCCGAGTTCGGCCAGGGTGTGGCGGTGTTCGACCCCGTCGACCTCGACCGGCACGACCTGAGCCAGGTAGGCCTGGGGTGTGAGCATCGTGCCCTCCACCAGCTGGCCTCTGATTTCGACCGCCTCGGCGACGCTCCACCATGCGGCGAGGACGACAACAACCGCAAGGAGTGCCCCACCGACGAGCTTTCGCCGGGAACTGACGGCGGGCCTGTCGAAACGGGTGGCAGAAGCCGGGCCGCCAGAAGAAAGGGTGGTGGTGGAGGAAGGCGCTTCGGGCTCCGACTCCACCTCGTCCGCCGGTTGAGCCGGTCCGTCCGCTCCGTCGACTTCGACGTCCGCTCCGTCGACTTCAATGACCTCAGCGTCGGTCTGGGTCACAGACTCGACGCCGGGCATCGTCCCGGGCTCAGCTACGTCAGCCCCCTCCTGTTCGTTCTGGCTGTCGTTCGCGCCCGTTGAATCAACGTCACCGGTCTGCCCACTTACCGCCATCTAGGTTCTTCTACCTCGTCACTCATGCTAGCCCCGGCAGTCGCGACGACTTCGGTGATCGTGTCGGCCGGTAGATCCGCTGATGGAGTGCCAGGCACCGCATCAACCGATCTCAGCGTCGCGCCCGCAAACAGCCAACCACCGACGTTTCGTCACGCGCCCTCTCCTCCTGCGTTGTCCCTGGCATGACGCCGATCGGGCGACGGGCCCAACTCTCGGGCGACTGGCGATCGGGGCGGTTGTCACCCGGATACCAGTTCATGTCGCGAAAGACCTTGCAACCGGGGCCGAGCAGGTCGATGGTGGCCAGGTCGATCACATCACACGCGGTGCGATGCTCGTGACTTTCGGGGATCTTCAGCGTGTCGGGATGGTGGAGTTCGTCTTCGTCGGAGAAGACATACACGGGCATGAACACGAGGGTACACCTCCGGCGAGGTGCGCTTGAAGCGGATTGCCGAGCGTTGTTCCCAGGGATTCTCGCCACGACAACGGACAGCAGCCGACGGTGGCAAGCAGCGGGGCGCCCGTCGGCAGCCGCACCGATCGCCACGGGCACCCTTGGCGTCGGCCCGGGCTCAGCCCCCGTTGCGGGCGAACCGGACGATGTCGGCGACGGCCGCCGCGTTCACGTCCGGGATGGCGTGGCGGCAGATCAGCTCGGCCCCGTGCACGATCCCGAGGTTCATCTTGCCGGTCACCTCGACGCCGGCTGCGAGCAATTTGCGGTAGTAGGCCAAGCCCTCGTCGCGCAAGGGGTCGAGCTCGTTGACCGAGATCACATGGGGCGGGAGTCCGACCAGGTCTTCGACCGAAGCGTGGTACGGCCAGGCCAGCGGGTTCTCCTCGTCGGCCGCCTCCGGCGTGTAGTAGTAGGCGAGCGGGTCCATCAGATCGCAGGCGATGAAGTAGCCGTCGTTCTCGACCAGCGACGGGAGCTCGGTCCGCCTGCGCCCCATCGGCCAGTGATAGCCGCCGCTGACGTAGGGAACGGAGGCGTAGACGCCGTCGATGGCGTCGAGGCGACCTTCCTGCTTGGCCTTCAGCGCGGTGGCCAGGGTGAGGTTGCCGCCGCCCGACTCACCCTGGATGGTGATGCTCGAGATGCCAAGCTCGTCGCGGTGCTCGTGGACCCAGTCGAGCCCGGTGGCGCAGTCGTCCAGACCGCGGGGAAACGGGTGGTGCCCGGCAGCCGTCCAGGCATTGCGGAAGTCGATGCTGATGGCGATGACCCCGCTCGACGCCAGCGACTGGCACCACCGCAGATGTACGGGAGCCTCGGTGCGCAGAATCGTCATACCTCCGCCGTGGATATACAGCACCGCAGGCAGGGGGCCGTCAGCCCCGGTGGGGCGGAAGATCCGCAGCGTCAGCTCGTGGCCATCGTCGGCGGTAATGATTCGTTCCTCGTAGGAGAGCTCTTCGTCGCCGGGCACGTCGAGCGGTATCACTTCGTAGAGGCCGCCGAAGCCGGCATCGGCCCCGGCGATGAACTCCGCCACCGCCTCGAGCCCCGCGGTCCGGTCGAGGGGCGCGGGTTCGCCGAGTCCATCGAGCTGAAACGTAGCCAGCATCGCGCGTAGGCGGCGGTCGATGCGTGGATCGGTGGCCGGCGAACTCGACGGGTCACCGAGTCGCCCCGGTCCGGCCTGCTGTGTTGTGGTGTCCGTCATGTCATACCCCAGAGTCGATTGGTCGCTGATCTTTGACACATGGTTGCATACTCGACCAATCTTGGCGAGGCGCCCACGACGGGTTGGCCCGGTCAATCGCCGAGTCGACCCCCCGGGGGGCCGTAGGACTGGATCATGTCGGCCCGCTCGTGTAGAAATGACCTACAGCAATCGGTCATTTGCCGTCGGGAACGGAACCTATGGATCTCCTGGTGTTGCTTGTGTTGGTCATCGTCGTGGTTGCGGTCGGGGTCGTGCTCTTCGCCTTGTTCCGACGGCGGCAGCGAAGCGGTGACGTTCTCGCCACCTCCGGGCCGGGCACGTCGAAGGAGACCGACCGTTGAGCACGTCAAGGGTCATGCGGGCGTCGGACGTTTTCGGGCTGCCGGTGGTCACGATCAACGGCGGCGACGATGTCGCCGAGATCAAAGACGTTGTCTTCGACGGCACCAATCATCGTCTGGTCGGATTCACGCTGAACAAGCGGGGCTGGTTCCGGGGCAAGCTTCGCCGGCAGCTGCCGGCGGCCGCGGTTGTCGCCATCGGGCCCGACGCAGTCATGGTCGCCGACGACTCCGATCTCGAAGACCCGGAGGTCCCGCTCGCCCAGGCCGAGACCCACGTGGTGACCGGGAATCGGGTCATCTCGGCCGACGGCAGCAACCTGGGTAGCGTCAGCGGCGTGGTCATCACCACCGGCGATGCTCCCGAGGCGGTCGGCTACGAGGTCGATGGTGACGACGGCAATGCCTACTTCGTGCCGATCTCGGCCCAACTGGCGTTGTCGGACGACAACCTGCTGATCCCCGAATCCTCCACAGATTTCATTCGAAACGACCTGGTTGGATTCGGGGCGGCCCTCGCCGACCACCGGCGAGCCCTCGACGCAGCCGCCGAAACCGGCGCATCGGAATCGACAGGCGGTACCGACACATGATCACCACCTTCACGTCGGCGATCGGACGCAACGTGGTCGACTCGGCGACCGCCGACGACGTCGGGTCGGTCAAGACAATCGTCGTCGATCAGGAGGGCCGTCGGATCACCGGCATTCAGGTCGCAGGTCGCAAGCGCCACGCCCAGATGGTCGACTGGGGCGATGTCGATTCCTTCGGCGAGGACGTCGTGCTGATCTCTTCGAAGCGTGCAATCCACGAACCCGTCGAGGAGCGAACCGCCGACACCGTCAAAGGCGACGTCCACTACATCGGCTCACGCGTTCTCACCGTGGACGGCGCGGAACTGGGCCGCGTCAAGGACGTTCACTTCGACACCGACACCGGCGAGGTCATTGCGCTCATGAGTGACAGCGGTCGGGTCGAGGCGGACCGCATTCGCAGCCTCGGCACCTACGCCGCAGTCGTGGAAAGCTGAAGCAGCCGGTTGACCGCCCTTCCGTTGCGTTCCGGGCCGGCACGGGCAGCGACCCGGCGGGCCCCAATCGGTAGGCCAAACGAGACGAATCGTCCGAAGCTACTTCACCCATGGGATGTCTGCTTACACAAGCAGTACCATGAATGGTGATGTGGAGAGTCGCCCAGAGGCCCGGGGGGTCTCGTACTACCCGACCGTGGGGTTTCGACAGCTCCCGTCGTCGCGCCGACAGCGATCTGCTCGAGGAGACCCGTCCCGGGGTCGTGCCCGTGGACGACCGCCCCGTCCAGGCGCCCGAGTCGCCCGATCGGCAAACCACCCCGAGTCCCAAGCCCCGACGATCCCGTCGCCGCCGCATCAGCCTCGCCGTGCTCGTCGTCTTCCTTCTACTTGCCGCCTACCCGGCATGGAACGCCTTGAGCATCTGGAACGACTGGCGCAACGTCGAGCGCGAGACGTTCGACTCGGCCTCATTCGAGCAGCTCCCGCAGGTTCAGATTCCGACCGCAGAGGAGGAGGAAGGGCTACCGGAGGGCGTGACGCTCCCGGCTCCCGTGGCCGCCGCACCGACCGGTCCGACGACGTATGAGAACTTCCTGATCATCGGCCTCGACGAGAGCCAACTTCGGGCCGACGTCATCATCATGGTGATGCTGCCCAGCGACGATTCGCCGCCGGTTATGGTCTCGCTGCCCCGTGACCTCTACATCCCCAACCGCTGCACCGGCGGGCTGACCCGCATCAACGCAAACTTCAACGGCTGCGGGGACATCAACGGCGCAACCGCCCTGTCGGGAGCGGTCAAGGACTTCACCGGCCATCAGATCCACCACTTCGCCATCTTCACCTTCGACGGTTTCGCCGCCATCATCGACCAGCTCGGGGGCTTCGAGGTCTGCCTCGACCGTCCGTTGCGTGAACGTCCGAAGTTCGAGCTGCCGGCCGGGTGCACGCAGGCCGACGGGGCGACAACCCTCGGATGGGTTCGTTCCCGCAAGACCGAGGAGTTCGTCGACGGGCGCTGGCGGCGCATCAGGACCTCCTCCGACTTCAGCCGCAACGCCCGCCAGCAGGACCTGATCCTCACCGTCTTCGAGGGCGTCGCCGATTTCTCCTCGCCCAGGGAGCTGACGGCGCTCGTCGGGTCGCTCGCCGACGCGTTCACGCTCGATGATCAGCTCGGAATCCGCGCTGCCGTCGATCTGGCCTGGAACAACCGTGACCTGGATCCCGGCACCATTGTCCGGCCGAAGATCCCGGTTGTCGATCACGTCACCTCCCGCGGTGCGCAGGTGCTCATCCCCACCAAGACCTTCCAAGAGGTTCTCGACGAGGCGCTCGAAGCGCCGTAGTTCGAGGCCCGACAGGTCCGGCGATCGGCCGGTGCCGGCCTGACCGGCACGATCGAACTCGGTTGATCAGCGGAGAGAAGGCGAACTGATCACGAGCAGCTCTGCCATGTCGTCGGATCGGTTTTCGACGAAGTGGGGTTCCCCGGCGTCGAACAGCACCGTCGACAGCGTGCGGAGTGTACGCTCCTGGGACCCGTTGCCCACAGTCAACTCACCGGACAGTCCGACGTAGAGCTGCACGCTTCCCGGATGGTCATGGGGTTCGGCGTGACCACCCGGCTCGAGTCGGCCATGCCAGATCGACACGGCCCCAAGATCCCAGTTCTCCCGGCCGGCAAGCAGTCGATTGACCACACCTGCGTGCCCGGCCGGTGTGTACTCCTCGTGCTCGTCGAAGTCGGCGAACTGCATCACAGCACCTCCGGCGCTTCGGTGCCGGTCAGCCAACGCACCGGGCTGACCGAGCGGATCGTTTCCCGCTCGTCGTCGTCGAGCCGCGGCGCGGCGTCGAGCGTGCCCAGCGGATCGGGGTCCTCCACGTCGAACGGGCAATCGGTGCCGACGACGACGTTGGCCGCCCCCAGCACCTCCACCAGATACGACAGGGCCTCGGGCGAGTGGGTGAGCGTGTCGCAGAAGATGCGATCGAGATGGAGTGTTGGCGGGCTGTCGATGTGGAGCCTCGACTCGGGTCGCACCTTCCAGCCTTTGTCCCACCGACCGAACAGGTAGGGGGCGGCGCCACCGCCGTGCAGGAAGCAGACCCGAAGATCGGTGTACTCGGCCATGCAACCGGAGAAGATCAGCGTGCCCATGGCGATCGCGGTGTCGACCGGCATACCGATCAGGTTGATGAGGTAGTGGGTCGACCATCGGGGGTTGGGCACGAAGTCCGGATGGACCAGCACGGGGAACCGCCGATCCGAGGCTTCGGCCAGCACCGGCCGCCTGACCTCATCGGCGATATTGCCCCCGGCGACGTTGGTGCCGATGGTGACACCAATGAGCCCCAATTCGTCATGGGCCCGCCGCAGCTCGGCAACGGCCAGGGCGGGATCCTGGATCGGAATCGTTGCGAGTCCGACGAAGCGGTCGGGATGAGCTTCCACCAGCTCTGCCGTCGCGTCGTTGAGTAGACGATGCAGGGCGAGGGTGGCCTCGGGGTCATCCCAGTAGCGATAGGTGAACGGTGGTGGCGACATCACCCGCTTGTCGAGACCGGCGGCGTCGGTGGCGGCCACCAACCCCTCGATGTCGCCCAACTGATGGGTGGTTGCGCCGACCGCCATGCCATTGACCATGATCGAGTCGGCGATACCGTTCACCTCGCCCATACTCACAGCGGCCAGACCGTCGGCCAGCAACGGTACTGCCGAGTAAGGAAGATGGTGGGCGTGAACGTCCCACGTGTGTTCGCCGTGTCTGCATGTGGCGTTCATTGACCCGCCTCCTTGCGTAGCCTGTGCCACTGAGTAGAATTGCTGTACCGCACAATAGAACACAGATTGAATCCTGTCACACGTGTTCATCGATGGGACGGTGCCATCGACGGTGGGAGCGGACCGGCAACGTGGGAGAAGGAGCGACTGAATGCGTGGAGTGGAACGATTGGTGGCCATCGTGGACGCGTTGGCCCACGGCCCGGCGACCCTCACCGAAATCGCTGGAGCGGTCGAGCTCCCGAAGTCCACGACGGTGCGGTTCCTCCGTACGCTCGAGGAGGCCGGGTGGATCGTTCGCGAGGGCGACCATTACTCCCACGGTGCCGCCCTGGTGGGTATGGCTGCCCGCTATATCGCCGGCGACGCCTTGCTGACCGCGGCCAGTGGACCGATGCAGGATCTCCGCAATGCGCTGGGCGAGACGGTTTCGATGAGCCGTCGGGTCGGCCTCGGCCGGGTCTGCGTGCAGGAATACCCGAGTCCCCAGAATCTACGGCTCGTGCTCGGCCTCGGTGAGCCCGGCCCGCTCCACGCCGGCGCCAGCGGCTTGCTCCTCTACGCCCACCTGCCGGAGGCGGAGCGCCGCCGCGTTATCGAGGCCGGTCTGCCCCGCTACACCGACCTCACCCCAACGTCGTTCGCGGAGCTGGAGGCTGAGGCCGGTCTCATCCGCAAACGGGGGTGGGCGATGAGTCACGGGCAGAAGACTGCCGGGGCTCTGGCGGTGGCGGTTCCCGTGCGATCACCTGGTCCTTCGGGGGACATCGTCGCCCTCGGCCTTTTCGGGCCCGAGCTTCGAGCCTCCACGGAGTCGGATCGTCAGATGTGGCTCGACGCGCTGCTTCGCTGCGCCGACGACATCACCGCCGCCCTCGCCCGGTAGGCCGCGACCCCCGGGATTCCGTATGCAGGATCGAGGCCGGGCTCCTGGCCTGGCTTGACAATCGTGTCGACGTCCTGCATCATTTCCGGTAGTTAGAAACTGTGTTCCAACAGCTGGAACTTAGTTCGCTCGACAAGGGGGAGCCATGATGAAGACATCGCTACGCCGACTGTTCGCCAAGAGTTGCGCGGCGCTGCTCGTGCTGTCGTTGATCGCCGCCGCCTGCGGATCCGACGACGGGGGAGACGGCGACGCCGCCGGCGGCGACGGTGAAACGGTGCAGCTCGTGGCGGTCAACGGATCGAGCGAGGACTTCATCGCCCTCGTCTCGGTGGCCGCCTGGGAGATTCTGGCCGAGGACGGCATCGAGGTCGAGCAGCGCTTCCTGGAGGAGGCGTCGACCGCCATCCAGGCCGTGACCCGAGGCGACGCCCAGATCGCTACCAACATCGGCGTCAACGTCGGCGTCCCCGCCGTCGAAGCCGGAGCCGACATCGTCGACGTCGTCGCCACCCAGCGGCCGACGTGGGCGCTCGCCGTGGAGCCGAGCATCGAATCGTTCGCCGACCTCGAAGGAAAACGCCTGGCCGTCCACGGCGAAGCCTCCTTCACCCGGGCGGTCTCGCAGTACTTCAGCCAACTCCACGGCTTCCAGTACGAGGAGCTGATCATTCCCGGATCCGAGGTCCGAGCCGAAGCGTTGGCGCAGGAACAGATCGACGCCTCGGTCATCGACCTCCCCGATATCGTCCAGCTCTCGAAGACCTACCCCGGCTCGTTCAAGGTGCTCAGCACCATCGGCGAGGAGTTCCCCGACCTGATCGAGCAGGACATCTGGCTCGACCGGGCCTGGGCGGAGGAGAACCCGGATCTGGCGACCAAGGTGGTCAGCGCCATTGTGCAGGCCATGCGGAAGATGACCAGCGATCCCGACTACGCGCTCAGCCTGGCCGAGCAGCGCCTCCCGGACATGGACCGTGACGTGCTCGAGGAACTGGTGAACGAGTACGCCGCCCGGGACCTGTGGCCGGCCGACGGCCTGCTCACCCCCGAGCGGGCGCTCTCCACACTGACCTTCTTCAACGACGTGGGCGAGATCGAGATCGAGGTACCAACCGACGAGGCCGGACTCGAGAAGTACTTCGACTTCTCCTACCTCGACGCCGCCCTGACCGAGCTCGACGGCTGATCCACCGGGCGGTTGATGAGCCTGCACGGCGACACCACGACGACAACCGCAGAGCGCTCGACCGTCACCAAAAGGCCCTCTCTGTCCGAGCGATTCGGCACCGACCTACCACGGATAGGAGTCGGTGCCGGGTCGCTCGCGGCGGGAGCGGTTGCGTGGGATCTCTACGCCCGGTCAGCCGACCCCCTGTTCGCGCCGAGAGCCTCGTCGATCTGGTCGGCGTTCGTCGGCCTGCTGGGTGACTCGGAGTTCTGGCAGTCCTACGCCACAACGTTGCGCCCGTTCCTCTGGGGCTGGGCGGCGGCCATGGTGGTCGGGCTCACGTTCGGCCTCGTCATCGGCATGAGCTCGACGATTCGGGCCCTGGCCGGACCGCACTTGTCGTTCTTCAACGCCCTGCCGGTTTCCACGCTGGTCCCGGCGATCGTCATCGCCTTCGGTATCGACACCGTGGCCCGCTCGACGGTCGTGTTCCTTTTCGCGGTCATCGAGGTCACACTCACCGCCGCCTCCGGGGTCCAGTACGTCGACCGGGACCTGCTCGACATGGGCCGGTCGTTCGGTCTGGGCCGGGTGCGGCGGTTCACCCGCATCATTCTTCCCGGATCGGCCCCGGCCATTGCAGCCGCCGTCCGCATCGGCACCGCCCGGGCCGTGGTGGGCATGGTGGTCATGGAACTGCTCTTGGTCTCAGTCGGCGTCGGCAAGCTGATCAGCCGGTACCGCGACGGGTTCGACGCTCCGCGCCTCTACGCCGTCGTTCTCTCTCTGGCCGTGTTCGCACTGTTCGTCAACGGGCTGATGCGCCTCGTCGAGGGCCGGGCCCAACCCTGGAAGGATGACGAAGCATGATCGACATCAACGGCGTCACGATGACCTTCGAGCGTGACGGTGTTCCCTTCACTGCGGTCGAAGACATCGACCTGACGATCGCCGATGGCGAATTCGCCTCGATCATCGGACCGTCGGGCTGCGGCAAGACCACGCTGCTCAAGATCATCGCCGGCCTCGTCACCCCGACGGCGGGCACGGTCACCGTTGATGGGAACGTGATCGACGGACCCGGTCCCGAGCGGGCGCTGGTGTTCCAGAACTTCGTGCTCCTGCCTTGGGCCAGCGTGCTCGACAACGCCGCCTTCGGGCTCGAAGCACGAGGCGTGGCCAAGGAGGAACGGCGACGGATCGCCCGGGAACAGCTGGCCAAGATGGGCCTGTCCGGCTTCGAGCAGCACTATCCCCGTGAACTGTCGGGTGGGATGCAACAACGGGTCGGCATCGCTCGTGCCCTGGCCGTCGACCCGTCGAATCTGTTGATGGACGAACCGTTCGGCGCTCTCGACGCCCTGACCCGCCAGTTGATGCAGAAGGATCTCCTTGATCTCTGGGAGGAGGCCGAGGCCCGCACCGCGGCCTTTGTGACCCACTCGATGGACGAGGCCGTCTACCTGTCGGACCGCATCGTGTTGATGAACACCCGCCCTGGTCGCATCGAGGAGATCATCGAGGTGCCCTTCCCCCGCGAGAATCGGGCGGACGTCGTGTCGCAGGCCGACTACAACGAGTTCACCCGCTACCTGTGGTCGCGCCTCGAAGGCATGCAGCGAGCCGATATGGACACCCGGGGAGCCGACGGGTGACGACGAGGCTCTCCGCCTTCCGCTCCGTCGCCCTCGGGACGATCTCGGTGATCGGCGCGCTCGCGTTGTGGGAAATCGTGGGCCTGGCCGGGGTGTCGTCCGCGTTACCGCCGTTCCATGAGGTGGCGCTGGCCCTCGTGGATCTGCTCACGAGCGACGCCTTCCAGGAAAGCGTCTGGTTCACCCTCACCGCCATCGCCATCGCGTTCCCGCTCACCGTCGCGGCAGGTCTGATCCTGGGTTCGCTCATGGGCCTGATCCGGCTGCTGCGCTGGATGTTCGATCCCTACATGACCCTCGCGTTGTCGGTGCCGCTGGTGGCCATCATCCCCATCCTCATCAACCTGTTCGGATTCGGACGCGTCACCATCATCGCCGTGATCGTCGTCTACACCCTTCCGGTCGTGGTGGTGAACACCGTGGCCGGCTTCGACAGCGTCGACCCCGACCAGGTGGCGATGGCCCGATCGTTCGGCGCCTCGCGCCTCCTCCTGCTGCGTCGCGTGTTGTTGCCGACGGCCGCCCCGCTCGCCGCGTCCGGGGTTCGCCTGGCCGCCGGGCGGGCCATCAAAGGTGCGATCGTCGGCGAACAGATCGTGGGTCTGGTGGGCATGGGTGGTCTGATCCAGCGCTTCGGCGGAGCGTTCGCGGTGGAGGATCTCTACGCCGCCATCGTCTTCGTCGGCATCCTCGGCATCGTGGTGGTCAACCTGTTGACCAGACTTGAACGGCGGGTGCCGGCATGACCGATGCACCGCTCGATGGGATCGTGGTGGCCGACTTCTCACGGGTGCTGGCCGGGCCGTTGAGCACGATGGTGCTGGCCGATCTGGGAGCCACCGTGATCAAGGTCGAGCACCCGGCGGGTGGTGACGACACACGGGTCTGGGGGCCTCCCTTCGTGGGTGACGACGCCGCGTACTTCCTCGCGGTCAATCGCAACAAGCGATCGTTGACCCTCGATCTGACCGACCCCGACGATGTCGAACTGGCTCGGCGCCTGATCGCCCGCTCCGATGTTCTGGTCGAGAACTTCCGGCCCGGTGTGATGGAGCGTTTTGGTCTCGGCTACGAGGATCTGTGTGCCACCAATCCGGCGCTGGTGTATTGCAGCGTGATCGCCTTCCTGTCCGACGAGGCGCCGGGCGACGCCGGCTACGACCTGCTGATGCAGGCCCTGTCAGGCTTCATGTCGATCACCGGGGAACGTGACCGCGGGCCGGTGAAGATCGGCTCGGCCATCCTCGATGTGGTCGCCGGGCTGTATCTCACCGTCGGCCTCTTGGCCGCTCTGCGGGACCGGGACCGAACCGGCGTGGGCCGTCATGTCGAGGTCGGGCTGTTCGACGCCTCGATCTCGGCTCTGGCCAACCAGGCCGGCAATGTGTTGCTCGGCGACCTGGTTCCCACCGCCCTCGGTACCGAGCACCCCAGCATCGTCCCCTACCAGGTGTTCCCGGCCGCCGACGGGGGATTGGCGCTGGCCGCCGGCAACGACAAGCTTTTCCGGCGAACCTGCGTTGCGCTCGGCCGAGGTGACCTGGCCGATGATCCCGACTATGTCGACAACGCCCACCGGGTCGCCAACCGCGGCCGGCTGGTGGCTGCGCTCTCCGCCGTCTTCGCCACCAGACCGGTCTCGCACTGGGTCGATGCGTTGAGTGCGGCCGGCGTGCCCGCCGCCCCCGTTCGCACCCTCGACCAGGTCTTCGAATCGCCCGAGGGTCGATCCACCGTCGTCACGGTCGATGACGACGACCGGGGTGAACTCCGCCTGGTCCGAAGCCCCTGGCGCGGCATCGGGCTCGGTGAGGATCAGCACCGGGCACCTCCTCGCCTCGGCGAGCACACCGACGATGTGCGAGCATGGCTCGCAACGGAAGGGGATCCATGACCGCACCAAGTGACTCCGGTTCCAGTGGCGCCGCCGCCGTTCGACACTGGGATGGCCACGACGTGGTCGACCTGCACGTCCACTACTACACCGATGACTATGTCGAAGCGGTGCGCAATTCCAACCGCGTCGGCACCTACCGGCGCGGCGACGGCCGCCTGGTGGTCACCTGGCGAAGTGGTGTCGCCCTGACCGTCGTCGACCCCCACCCGGGCCCGGCACAACGACTGGAGATGATGGACGAAGTCGGGATCGACATGCAGGTGCTGTCGATTCCGTCACCGAACGCCTACTTTCTCGATCCTGAGGAGGCCGACCCGTTCGCCCGGCGGATCAACACCGAATTCGCTGAGATCGTGCGAGCTCACCCGGACCGGTTCGGGGCGCTCGCCATGGCACCGTTGCACGATCCGATAGCGGCGATCGGGGTGGTGGCCCACGCCGTCGATGACCTGGGCATGCACGGCGTGCACATCCTGTCGAACATCAACGGCATGCCACTCGACGACCCGGCCCTCGACCCGTTCTGGGAGGCGGCCGATGACCGGTCGCTGTTGGTCTACGTTCATCCGACCGTGCCCGACGCTCCCCACCTCGACCGTCAGGCCCTGTCGATCGCGGTGGGGTTCTTCAACGAGACGCCTCTAACGGTGGCCCGGCTTGCCTACTCGGGCCATTTCGAACGGTGGCCCAACATCCGCTGGGTGTTCTCCCACCTTGGCGGCACCCTGCCGATGCTGCTGGCCCGGTTGGATTCCTACTGGCGGCAGTTCGAGGACTGCCGGGCCGACGCGCCGAAACCGCCGTCGACCTATGCCCGGGATCTGGTTTTCGACACGGCGTCGAAGTCCGAGCCGTCGCTGTGCTGTGCCGCCGAGGTGTTGGGCACCGACCGGCTCGTCTTCGGCACCGACTATCCGCACGTTCCCGGCGGCTCGGAGCCGTATCTGGAGGCGTTGGGTTGTCTCGGCCTGTCCGGATCGGACCTGTCTGGTCTTCTCGGCGGGCGAGCCCGGCGGCTCCTCGACGGTCAGCGGATCTGAACGGAGGACCGGCACCATGGTGGAACCGAGCAATACCTTCGAACTTCCGGACGACATGAGCGACCGGATCGCGGCACGTTCCGCCGTGCATCACGAGGTGTCGTCGAGCCCGTTCGGCCCCGACGACGAGATCGGCATGCTCAATCTGATCACCCCGGCGTTGCGTTCGGCTGTGCTCGCTGCGGCCGACACCTCCCGTCTGTTCGATCTCTCGGTTGACCTCTTTCCCGGCATGCCGACTTGGACGGCGGGCGGCGAACCCCCCTTCCAGATAGCGATGACCCACACCCCTGCCGGTAGTGTCATCGACGATCCGGTCGGCGTCGGTCCGGAGCAGAATCGCCTCGTGTCGTGGTCGGCCGACCAGATCGCCATGTTCACCCACTGCGGCACCCACGTCGATGCGCTCAATCATTTCGGGTATCACGGGGTGATCTGGAACGGGTTCACCGCGGACGAGCACCTCGGTTCGATGCACTGGACGAAGGCCGGACCCGACAAGCATCCGCCGGTCATCACCCGTGGGGTGTTGTTCGACGTGGCCGCCGCCCTCGGTCACGACGTGCTGCCCGATTCGTTCCCCATCGGGGCGGCCGAGCTCGAGCAGACGGCAGACCATTGCGCGGTCGACGTTCGTCCCGGCGACGTGGTGATGGTGC
>JAOTVU010000125.1 GCA_029863385.1 Acidimicrobiia bacterium | reverse complement strand
ATCGGCGGTCGGGACTGGACGATGGTCGCCCATGATCGGTTCCTCGGGTTTCGGCGGTTTTACGACACTACTGACGCCGCCGAACGCCTTCGTGTCGCGAACCATCATCCTAGCTTCGAGTTCGCCATCGCTGTCGGTCGTTGGAGATTGAAACACCCGACTTCGGTCACACGTAGCGAACCGAGTAGACGGGCGGCAGGTGATGAGCCACCGTGTGCCAGCGATCCCCCTGATCATCGGTCACCCACAGGTTCCCCGTCGTCGAGCCGAAGGCCAGTTGTTCTCCGTCGGCGGCGATGTCGAGGGCATGTCGCAGTACCAGATCGTAGGCGTTCTCCTGCGGCAGACCCGCCCTCAGGGTCGTGAACTCCCCGCCACCGTCGCGGGTTCGGTTGACGACGACCGAACCATCGATGGGTGCTCGCTTCTGATCCGAGTGTGAGGGCACGAACCACGCGGTGTCGGCATCGTCGGGATGGACGGCCACGGCGAACCCGAACGACGAGGGTTTCGCTTTGAGTTCGACCCATGACTCGAGATCGTTCTCGGAACGCCAGATGCCCATGTGATGCTGGCACCAGAAGACCTCGGGCCGGGTCGGACTCTGCACGACACAGTGAGGGTCCTGATTCTCGGGATCCTCCGCCTGCTCCGGTGGGACATAGCCGGCCACCATGCCCCTGGTGTGGGGATTCCAGCTCGCCCCCCCATCGAGTGTTCGCCACACCCCGCCGCTCGACACGGCCACCGTCACCCGGGCCGGATCCCGCGGGTCGACACAGATCGAGTGGATGGCGGGCTGATCCAGTCCACCGCCGTTCCACCGAACCCGCACCTCGTGATTCCAGAGCGAGTCGACGAGATCCCACGCCTCGCCGCGATCGTCCGAACGAAACAGACCACCGGGTGTTGTTCCGCACCACAGGCCGCCTGGACTCTCCGGAGCGACCTCGAGGGCCCAGATACCGCCGAGGGCCCATTCCCGCTCCCGACCCCACATGTCGATGTCGACGAAGCCGTCGGGTTTGGGTGGATACTCCGGCACAGCGATCTCCTCCCACGACGCGCCGTGGTCGGACGACCGGTGGAGCTTCGTGCCGAAGTGCCCGTGGTCGAGGACGGCGTACCACGTGCCGTCGCGCCGATCGGTGAGCGTCAGGTTGACGTTGTCGCCGACGAAGTGGGCGTCGACCACCGAGGCCTCGGCTCCCGGTCCGTCGACGACGAACAGACCCTTCCTGGTCCCGACGTGCAGTAGTGAATCGGACACAGCTTCTCCTGCCGTTTCTGGTTCCGGCCCTCGGCTCGAAGCCCGGGCGTTTGTCGTGCCCCGGTCAGCCCCCGGACAGGGCCTGCATCACGTAGACCTCGCCGTCGACCGGGACGGCGTCGGTGAGTCCACGGCGATCGGCGATCTGCTCGCCGTCGACGAAGATCACCATGTGCTTTCGCAGCGAACCCTGTTCGTCGACGACGTATCCCCTCAGCTGAGGGTTCTCGGCGAAGACCAGGTTCAGCGCGTCAGCGACCGTTCCGGCATCGACGGTGACGGGCGGACACTCGACGTGTCGCTGCAGGTTCCGGGTGAAAACCACGCGGGCCACGAGCGTACGCTACCACGGGCGCAGCGACCGCGACGGGCGAACCGTCAGGCGGGAGTGGTCACCCACCACCGGGCCATCCGGTCGACCAGATCGGGGTCCATGGCGTCGAACCAGGTGATGCGAGGGTCCCGGCGAAACCAGCGCTGCTGACGGCGTGCGAACTTGCGGGTTCGCCGTTTGGCCTCGGTCAGGGCCTCGTCGAGCGGGATCGCCCCGTCGAGATGTTCGATGAGCTCCTTGTAGCCGAGGGCCTGTGCGGCCGTTCGTGACATCCCGTAGCGGTGGACGGCGGCCACCTCCTCCAGCATGCCGGCCGCCATCTGCCGGTCGTAGCGGGTGTCGATCCGTCGATCCATGGCCTCCCGGTCGATGTCGAGGCCGGCCAGTCGGTACCGCGTCGGCGGATAGTGGTCGACGCCGGGGCCGTGGGCGGAGAACGGCCGACCGGAACCGATCGTCACCTCCAGCGCTCGAAGTACCCGGCGGCGATTCGTCGGCAGCATCTTGGTCGACCCGGCGGGATCGAGTTCGGCCAGGCGCCGCCACAACGCTTCGGTATCGGGCTCGGCATCGAGTTCGGCGAGCACGGCGGGAAACCGTCCCGGCACCTGGAAATCGTCGACGACGGCCCGGATGTAGAGGCCGGTACCCCCGACGATGATCGGGGTGACCTTACGCCGGGACATGTCGTCGAGCACGGCCCGGGCGTGCGCCTGATACTCGGCAACGGTGGCCTCCTCGCACGGATCGAACAGATCGACGCCGTGATGCGGCACCAGCGCCCGCTCGGCCTCGGTCGGCTTTGCGGTCCCGATGTTCATTCGGCGGTAGACCGCCATGGCGTCGGCCGACAGGATCTCGAGTCCCGGCCACCGGCGGGCCAGCGAGACGGCCAGGGCACTCTTCCCCGAGGCGGTCGGGCCGACGATGACCAACGGTTCGCTCGGACGACGGGACGCCTTGTTTCCCCCGTCTTCGTCGACCTCGACGGTCTTCTCAGGCGGAGCGGACACCCGGTTCGCCTGACTCTCCCATCATGCAGGCCACCATAGCAAGCAGCGTTGCCGCCACCGGCCCGGGGGCCACCACCTGGTGAAGGTGGTCGCCGGTGAGAGTCAGCGTGAACCAGCCCGCCGCCTTGGCCTGGTCGCGGGCCTCGGCATAGGCCGGACCGAAGGCCAGGAACGCCTTGTGAACCGACGTCGGAAGTTCAGGCACCGGGCATCCCTGGTCGAACCAGCGCCTCGGGATGGGAGGGGCCTCGTTCAATACCAGGTGGCGGACCATGTCGTCGACGACCACGCCCGTCACCAGCGAACCCCACCAGCGGGGCCACGGAGGCAGGTAGTCGTCGGGACGGAGGAGGCCATCGAGCAATGCGCCGTAGTTGGGCTCGGATTCGGTGAAGGCCCGACCGTCGGGGAACCGGCCATCGACGACGATCATGGACACCACGTCGTCGCCACGGTCCAGTAGGCGGTTGACCAGCAGGGGCAACCGCGGCCCGGCCGCCGAATGGCCGACGACCACCACCGGCAGTCCGGGCTCGGCGAGCCCGAAATCGAGGATCTGCTCGATCCACGGTCCGATGTGATCGTCGTCGGCGCGCGTGGTCATCTGCGTGCAGGCGATGGCGACATGCTGGCCATGATCGGCGAGTACGTCCCCGGTCGGTCGCCAGCTCGACGGGCCCAGGAACGGGCTCGGCACCAGTAGCCAGTTCCTCGGCACTGATCTCAAAGACTGTGGCTCCCTCATTCGACGATTCGGATCGGCGGAGGCCGACTCCGCCAAACTCCGTCGTCAGCGCAATGGCTGAACTATCGAAGCTGCACCGTAGGCCGGACCTCAACAGTGTCAAAGAGTGCCTGGTTCAGGCAAATCGAGGCGGCCGATGATCAGCGCCGGCGCCACCTTTCGAGGGTTTCCTTGACCACGTCGAGCTGGGCGAAGATGTCGTTGACGGGTGCGCCGTTTGAGGTCTGGGGAGCCTTGAAGTAGAAGCCAAGCCAATCCTGCACGTCACCGGAGCCGGCTCGGGCGGCCAGGTCGGCGAACAGTGCGAGGTCGAGCACGAGAGGGGCGGCCAGGATGGAGTCGCGGCACGAGAAGTCGATTTTGATCTCCATGGGGTACCCCATCCACCCGAAGATGTCGATGGCGTCCCAGCCCTCCTTGTTGTCGCCCCGGGGCGGGTAGTAGTTGATCCGCACCACGTGGTCGACGTTCCCGTAGAGCTCCGGATGATCCTCGGGCTGCAGGATGGTCTCCAGGACCCCGAGCTTGGAGGACTCCTTCGTCTTGAAGTTCTCCGGGTCGTCGAGCACCTCGCCATCGCGGTTGCCGAGGATGTTGGTGGAATACCAGCCTCGAAGTCCGAGCATTCGGGCTTTCAGGCCCGGCGCGACGATGGTCTTCATCAACGTTTGCCCGGTCTTGAAATCCTTGCCGCCGATCGGTACGTTGCGATCCCGGGCGAGCTGGCGCATGCACGGAAGGTCGACGGTCAGGTTCGGGGCGCCGTTGATGAACGGCACGTCGGACTGCAGCGCCGCGTAGGCGTAGATCTGGCTCGGGGAGATGTTGTCGTCGTCGGATTTGAGCCCGTTCTCGAATGACGTGATCGTCTCGTGAACGTCGGACGGCTCCTGATAGGCCTCGGTGGAACCGCACCACACCATGACCGTGCGATCACAGCCATTGGAGCTGTTGAACCGTTCGATGTCGTCGATGAGAGCGAGCGCCTGGTCCCACTTCGAGGTGATCGGCTTGACCCGTGTTCCATCGAGACGCTTCACCCAGCGCTGATCGAAGACCGCCTCCATCGCCACGACTCGGTCCAGCTCCCCCGAGACCTGGTTGAGGTCGGACTCGCTGAGCACACCCGCCGTGCGGGCGGCCTCGAGGGCATTGGGGGAGATCGGATCCCAGCCGCCGAACACCAGATCGTCGAGCGAAGCGAGAGGAACGGCATCCCGGATCAGCGAGCCGTCGTCCAAACGACCGGTCTGGCTGAGCGAGCCGACCGGTGGTTTGTGCCCGGAGCGGGCCGACATCACACCGGCGATGAAGGTGGAGGACACGGCGCCCATGCCCGGCGTCAGCACACCGAGCGGGCCCGACGCAGGACGAACCACAGTGGGTTCGGCGGTTGAGTTGGTGGTCTCCTCGGGGAGAGCGGCTCGAGCATCGGATTCAGGAGAGTTCGTCATACCACAAATACTAAAGCTTGCCTAAATTGAAGTCAGTAGTAAATTAGAGATGTTAAACATTTCCCAACAGGTCTTGAACCACCTGCGACAAACACCACATCGGACGTGTCGTGTCCCTACAACTGACAACCCAGCAACTCGAGTACCTGGTCGCCGCCACCCGGGCGCCGAGCTCCGCCGATGCCGCTCAGAGCCTCGGCGTGACCCCATCGGCGTTGAGCCAGGGCCTCACCGAACTCGAACGCCGCCTGGGCCTGCCCCTGTTCGAGCGGGAGGGCCGCAGTCGCGTGCTCACCAGCTACGGCCGCGAAGTCCTCGACTACGCCCAACGGATCGTCGGGCTCACCTCGGACCTCGCCCAGTGGGCCGAGGCCGCGCAGAAGGGCGAGACCGGTCGGGTCTCCATCGGCTTGATCGACGTTGCGGCCGTCCATCACTTCGCGTCGTCGCTTACCCGGTTCCGACGGAGCCGACCTGACGCCGACCTCCACCTCACGGTCGACGCGTCTGCCGCGCTGGTCGAACAGGTCCGTTCGGGTCGCCTCGATGCGGCTGTCGTCGTCGAACCCGTCGAACCGGTTGACGGCATCGTCGCCGAACTGCTGCTGACGGAGAAGATGGCGGTGTACCCACCACCCGACATCACCGTGGGTCACCCCTCGACCTGGGGACCATGGGTGGCCTTCCCGGCCTCGTCCTACACCCGGCGGCTCGTGACCAGGAGCCTGAGGGCCGTCGGCGCCACCTACGACATCACCGCGGAATCGCATCAACCCGATGTGCTGCGCCGCATGGTGGCAATCGGGCTGGGCTGGGCCGTCCTGCCCGTCATCCAGGCCGAAACCGAACCGGCGCCACTCAAGAGGGCCAGAGCCGCACCCGTCTGGAACCGGAGACTCGTGATCGTGCGACGCGAGCGGTCGGCCATCGGCCCCGCCACCGGGGCCCTGCTCGATCTGCTCGTTTCTCATGCGGCTTCGACCGGCGCGGCATCGGCCGTGGCCACGATGTCCTAGGTCGCCGTGCTTATCCTTTTCAGGCCGGCGTCACCGCAAGCCTGGTGCGGTGTCGGGGGCGGGCGGTCACCTCGACGAGTTCGCCGAGCAGATACTGATGAGCGGCGTCGGTGACTCTGGTGGTGGCGTAGGTACCGGGCTTCAGCGGGCTCGACGGGAAATGCACCAGCTTGTTGTGGACGGTTCGACCCGTCAGGACACTTGGATCCTTCTTCGACGGACCCTCGACCACCACTTCCTCGATCCGACCGACACGAGCCCGGTAGCGGGCCAGGGCCGATCGTTCGATCACGGTGCGCAGGCGGGCGTAACGATCCTGGACCTCTGCCGGGTCGCAGAACCGATCGACCATCTCGGCCGCCTCGGTACCGGGGCGAGGTGAGAACACGAACGTGTACGCGCTGTCGAATCGGGCCGCAGCCGCCACCTCCAGCGTGGCCGCGAAATCGTCTTCGGTTTCGCCGGGAAAGCCGACGATGATGTCGGTCGACACCGCCAGATCATCGACGGTCGCCCGCGCCTCGTGGAGGCGGGCCAGATATCGTTCGGCGGTGTAGCCGCGGTGCATGGCCGACAGGATCCGATCCGAACCGGATTGGAGCGGAAAGTGGAGGTGGGGCACGACCGTGTCGACCTCCGCCATCGCCCTGAACACATCCGGCGTCATGTCCTTCGGATGTGGGCTGGTGAACCGGACCCGGCGGATACCGGGAACGGCACCGACGCGCCGGAGGAGGTCGCTGAACATCGGGCGGACCCTCACGTCGTCGCCGGCCCGGCGGGCGGCCAGGGCCAGATCGCGGCCGTACGAGTTGACGTTCTGCCCCAACAGCGTGATCTCGGTGACCCCGTCGGCGGCGACGGCCTCGGCCTCGGTCACGATGTCGTCCATCTCCCGGCTGATCTCGGCCCCCCGCACGGAGGGCACGATGCAGAAGGCACAAGAGTTGTCACAGCCGATCTGGATCGTGAGCCAGGCGGCGTAGTCGGTCTCCCGGCGAACGGGCAGCGCCGACGGAAACGCGGCGTCCTCGCCCTGCATCGCCCCTTCCCAGATCTCGGTGACCGGACCTTCGGCTCCCGCCCGGGCCAACAGCTCGAGCGCTCGGTGCACGTTGTGGGTTCCGAAGACGACGTCGACGTGGCCCGCGCGCTTCTGGATCAGATCGCGGTCCTTCTGAGCCAGGCACCCGCCGACCATGATCTGGAGATCGGGGTTCGTGTCCTTCAGCTGTTTGAGATTGCCCAGTGCCCCGTAGAGCTTGTTGTCGGCGTTCTCGCGGATGCAACAGGTGTTCAGCACGATTACATCGGCCTGGTCGGCCGACTCGGTCGCCTCGTAGCCGTCGGATTCGAGCAGACCGGCGATGCGTTCGGAGTCGTGCTCGTTCATCTGGCAACCGTAGGTGCGCAACAGATACCGCTTCACCGAGCCCAGGGTAGCGGGCTGCTGAACGGCCGCCCGGTGCCGACGCAAGGGAAGGTTTCCCCGTTCGGCCGACATGGGGCCGAGCGGCCGTTCGGGTACCGCTCGATCGTCCGGTTTTCGAACCACACCGACCAGAACGCAGGTTCAACCGCAATCGAGGCCCGTCATCGTCGCTCTCACCCCGTTCCTGCTGGCCCCTCTGATTCTGCTCGACCTTGTGGGCCTGGTTCACCCGGAGTCTCACGTTGAGGACCGCGACGGCCGGTGGACCGCTGCCTGCCTGTTCACGGTTGCTCCGTTCGACGCCGTCGTCGGCTGCGTGCTGTTCCTTCAGGAAGTCGGCCAGGGGTGGACCGACGTCCACGACGACAAGGGCTGCAGAGCCGACCCGACCTGGCCGACCGATGGCCTACCTTTTCCGGTCATGCGTCTCGACCACATTCTCGTCACCGACGACCTCGAGGTCCTCAGCACCGAGATGGGTGACCCCGGTGGCAGCGACCACTATCCGGTGATAAGCCGAATTCGATTCGCCGACGCCTGACCGTCGGGCCCGTCGGCCGAGTCGGGTCGGGCTAGCGGTCGACCAGCGCGGCGGCGTCGGAGTCGGCGACGATGACCGAGTGGGCGGCGTGGATGAGCCCGGCTGGGATCGACATGTCGCCCTCGGTGAGGCGCCGTACCACGTCGGCCTTGTCGGCCCCGTTGACGAGCCACAACACCATCCGGGCCCGGTCGAGTACCGGTCGGGTCAGCGAGACCCGTTGGGTCGTCGGTCGAATCGTTCCCTTGTCGAGTGCAGCGACCGCCTGGGTGGTGGTCGGCGGTGAACCGGAGTACAGACCGGTCAAACCGACGTAGCGTCGCAGCTCGCCGACGAGTGGGTCGCCCGGGACCAGCGACGCCGTGTGCCCGTCAGAACCGAGCCCGAGGTGCACCAAATCGAGCACCGGAGGATCGCCGGCCAGGTCGATGAGCCTGGCGGTGAACTCGTCGAGGATGGGGTCGGCGGTCTCCTCGGTGATCGGCCGGGGGTGGTCCTGATCGGTGGGCGGCCGACCCCGGAGGGCCAGCAGGTCGTCGACCGGTAGCGGCAGCCAGCTGCACCCGAGATGACCGAGCAGACCCCGTTGCACCATCAGGTTACGAGACGAACTGTCGAGGGGCACGATCCGTTCGTCGACCTGCAGGATGACGACGCTGGGCCAATCGAGGTCCAGGCGGGCCAACTCGGCGAAGACGGGGGTCGGGGTCGAGCCGCCGCTGATGGCCACCAGGCAGCGACCCCGCCGACCGATGGCATCGGCCACGGCCGCCCCCAGGATCTCGGCGGCACGCCCCGCCCAGCGGCCCGACGTCGTCACCTCGAGAAGGTGCCGATCCTCGTTCACGGTTCGCCTATTCGGCCGATGGCCCGGTACCAGGCCGCGCCACCGATCAACGCCGCGTCGTCACCGAGTTGAGCGGTCGCCAGGTCGATGTCGGCCGAGAAGCCGGGACCGAACCTCTCGAGCTGACGGCGGATGACCGGCAGGACGAGATCGGTGTTGCGCCCCACTCCCCCGCCGATGATCACGATCTGCGGCGCCACCAACCAGGCCATGTTGGCGATGCCGATACCGACGGCCTCGATCGCGTGGTTCCAGATGCTGGTCGCCGGTTCCGATCCGGCGGCCACCAGCTTGGCCAGATCGGCCCCCCGCTCGGCCAGTCCGGCCTTCGCCGCCGCCCGATCGATGGCCGTTCCCGAGCCCAGGTCCTCGACCGTCGCCGGTTCTCCCCGTTGCGCGGCCTCCCAGTCGATCACCGTATGGCCGACCTCACCGCCCGACAGACTGCCCTGGATGAGACGACTGTCGACGACCAGGCCCGCTCCGACGCCGGTCGACACCGTCACGTAGACGACATCCCGGTGCTTGCGTCCGGCCCCGAACTCCGACTCCCCCACAGCGGCGAGGTCGGCGTCGTTGGCCAGGCTGACCTCCATGCCCACCTGATCGGCGATCCAGTCCTCGTTTATCTTGTCGATCCAGCCCGCCGGAAGGTTCACGCCGGTGACCAGACGTTCGTGGACCTGATCGATGACCCCGGGCAGGCCGACGACCGCCTGATCGGCCCGCCGATCCGGGGGCAGATCGGCGAGGACGGCTTCGATCAGGTGGATGAGAAACTGGGGATCCGGATCGTGACGCGGTGTCGGTGTTCGGATGGTGAGCACGAGCTGACCCCGGTCATCGACGGCGGCGGCCCGGACGTTGGTCCCGCCGAGATCGACGGTGATCGTGCAGTGGTCGGGTTCGATGTCGCCTGCCGTCACTGCTCTCTTCCTTCCGGACCACCGGGCAGATCCGGGAACTCCGATCCGTAGGGATAGACGACGACCGGGCGGGGTGCGTCGAGAACCGGCTGCACGATCTGCCAGGCGACGTCGACCTGATCACCACGGGCAAAGAGCCGGCGATCACCCTGGAGGGCGTCGCCGAGGAGTCGGTGGTAGGGGCTTGGCCCGAACTCGATTCCGTCGTGATCGAGGCTGAGGCTGGTCGTCTCGCTGACCAACGACTCGCCGGGTGCCTTGGCCTGAATGTCGAGGCAGATGGCGTCGTTCGGTTTCATCTCGAACCGAAGGGCATTGGGTCTCGGCGAGCACTCGATGTCGCTGAACAGTGGCCGGGGCGGCGCCTGGAACTCGACGATGGCCTCGGTCCTCGTCCGACTCAGCGCCTTGCCGGCCCGGATTCGCCACGGCACCCCGGCCCACCGCCAGGAGTCGATCTCGAAGTCGATGGCCACGTAGGTTTCCGTGTCGGACTCGGGCTTCACCCCGTCCTCGTCGAGGTAGCCCTCGTACTGGCCCCGCCATACCCGAGCAGGATCAAGCGGCATGATGGCCCGCAGGACCTTGACGACCTCGTCGGACAGGGAATCGGCGTCGTCGGACACCGGAGGCTCCATGGCCATCAGGGCGACGATCTGCAGCAGATGGTTCTGCGCCACGTCACGCAGCGCTCCCACCTCGTCGTAGAACTTGCCCCGTCCCTCGACACCGAAGTCCTCGGCCATGTCGATCGTGACCCGGCTGACATGATGCCGATTCCACAGCGGTTCGAAGATGGCGTTGGCGAAGCGGAAAACCAGGATGTTGAGGACCGGTTCCTTGCCCAGGAAGTGATCGATCCGGTAGATCCGCTGCTCGGGGAAGTAGGCCTTGACCTCCTGGTCGAGTTGGCGTGATGAGGCCAGGTCGCGTCCGAAGGGCTTCTCCAGAACCACCCGACCGCGGTTGAGACCGGTGGTACCGAGACCCTCGACGACGGTCGGGAAGAGGAATGGCGGGATCGCCAGATAGCAGACCGGACAGGCTGCGTCGCCGACCCGATCAGCGACCCGCTCGAAGGTGTCGATCTCCCGGTAGTCGCCGGACACGTAGTCGAGGCGCGAGGCCAGGCGACGCCAGACGGCATCGTCGATCTCGGTACCGGCTTCCTCCAACGCCTCCCGGGCGTTCGCCCGCAACTCCTCGACCGACCAGTTCGACGAGGCAACACCGACCACCGGACAACCGAGCTGGCGATCGGTCTCCAGCCGGTAGAGGGCGCTGAACAGCTTCTTTCTGGCCAGGTCACCGGTGATGCCGAACAGGACGAGGGCGTCAGCAGTCGTGTGGCCGTTGCCGAGCGGTGCCGCCACCTCGTCGGGGACCTCGATGGGGGCCGGCGGCCGGCGGTGCGGCCGGGGATGGGTGCGGTCGCTGCTCATCGGCCCCCCTCGCTCGGGCGGGATCGCCCGTTCTCGTCCTTTCGTTCTCGGTGACCGCCGAATCCGGCTCGCATGGCCGACAGCACCTGGTTGGCGAACCGGTCGTTGTCACGCGACGAGAAGCGGCTGAACAGGGCGTCGAGGATGGTTGGTGCCGGCGTGCCGGTTTCGATGGCGGCCAACGCCGTCCAGCGCCCCTCCCCCGAGTCCGAGACCCGCCCCTCGTACTGCGACAGATCACCGTCGTGGAGCAGTGCCTCGGCGGTCAGATCGAGCAACCACGACCCGACCACGCTGCCGCGCCGCCACACCTCGGCCACCTCGGCGACGTCGATGTCGTACTGGTAGAGGCGGGGGTCGGCCAGCGGGGCGGTCTCGGCGTCGATCTCGCGGTCGTCACGGCCGATACCGGCCCGTGACATCAGGTTGAAGCCCTCGGCGTAGGCGGCCATGATGGCGTACTCGACGCCGTTGTGGACCATCTTGACGAAGTGGCCGGCGCCGGCCGGGCCGCAGTGCAGATAGCCGTGCTCCGACGGGGCCGGCGTGCCGCCTCGGCCATCGGTCCGGGGCTCGGTGTCGACACCGGGGGCCAGCGCTTCGAACACCGGGCGCAGGCGCTCGACGATCTCGGGCTCGCCGCCGATCATCTGGCAATAACCCCGCTCGAGGCCGTGCACACCACCGGAGGTTCCGACATCGAGGTAGTGGATTCCGTGCTCGGCCAGGCGATCGGATCGTTCGATGTCGAGCGGGTAGTGGGTGTTACCACCGTCGATGATGACGTCGTCGGGATCGAGCAACGGGACGAGTTCGTTGATCACGCCGTCGACGTAGCCGGCCGGAATCATGATCCAGACGGCCCGGGGCCGATCGAGCTGTGCCACCAGATCGGCCGGATCGGACGCGCCGGCGGCCACTCCCTCGGCAACGAGTTCATCGACCGACTCCTGACTGTTCGCAGAGCCGACGCAGGCGATTCCCGCCCGGTGCAGGCGTCGAACCATGTTGCCGCCCATACGTCCCAGTCCGATCATTCCCAACTGCTGCATGGTTTCGACAATAGCCACCAGTGCCCCACCGCCGTGCACCAGGAACGACAACCGCTGTCGATATCGCCTCCGGATCTCCGTTGGACGACAGGCAGAGCGCCCGTGCGTCGGCCGGGTCCCGTAGAATGCTCGGCGATGAGCAGCCGAGAACTCCTCGTGTTGGGAACCTCCAGTCAGGCCCCGACCCGCTACCGGGCCCACAACAGCTTCGTTCTCCGGTGGGACGACCAGCTGATCCTGTTCGATCCGGGTGAGGGCACCCAACGGCAGTTCATCTTCGCCAATCTGTCCGTCGCCCGTCTCACCGCCATCTGCATCACCCACTTCCACGGCGATCACTCGCTCGGTCTGTCCGGAATCATCCAGCGGCGCGCCCTCGACTCGCGGGCCGGAACCCGCACGCTGCCCCCGCTTCCCGTGTACTTCCCGGCGGATGGCGTCGAGTACTTCGAACGGCTGCGAAGTTCCTCCATCTTCCACGACACGAGCAAGGTCGTTCCCAAGCCGATCGCAGCAGCCGGGACGGTCGACGCCATCGGCCCGTTGACCCTTTCGTCTGCTCCCCTCGATCACCGGGTCACCACCCTTGGTTACCGGCTGAGCGAGCCCGACGGTCGACGGGTCGACCAGGCTGCGCTCGACCGGTACGGCATCACCGGTGCCGACGTCGGCCGCCTACTCCAGGACGGGTCGTTGGAAACCGACCACGGTGTCGTGTCGGTCGACGACATCACCGGACCACGACCCGGCCAGTCGTTCGCGTTCATCATGGACACCGCCCCGTGTGCGACCGCGGTGGAACTGGCCCGCGGGGTCGATCTGATGGTGGCCGAGTCCACCTTCCTGGAGTCCGAAGTCGATCTGGCCGCCGATTACCGCCATCTGACCGCCGGTCAGGCGGCCACGATGGCGGTGCAGGCAGGCGCCCGCCGGCTGGTGCTCGGCCACTTTTCGTCCCGCTACCCCGACAACAAGGCCTTTGCCGTCGAGGCCGGCGCCATTCACCCCGATGTGGTGGTGGGCGAGGATCTTCTCGTGGTCAAGGTGCCAGGCCGATCCGAGGCCGAAGCCGCAACCGGGTGAACGCCGCCACCAGGAGGAGCCCGGACCCGACGATACCGACCATCGACAGGATGGGGAAGCCCGCCATGGTGAAGATGAAGCCCGACGCCAGGGCTCCGGCGCCGCTGACGAAGCTCTTGATCAGGTCGGCTGCACCCTGAGCGGCGACCTCTTCGCGGCCGTCGACCGCTTCGGTGAGCAGTGCGCTCGATCCAACCGTTCCAAAGCTCCAGCCGAGTCCGAGAAGGTACAGGCCGGGAAACATGAGATTCGACGGCGCCTCGTGGGCGAATGCCGTCATCACGGTGGCGACGATGAGCACCATGGCGGAAAGGACGATCGATTCGATTCGCCCGTAGCGGTCGGCGAACCAACCGGCCAGCGGAGCGAAGGCGAACATCCCGGCGGTGTGGGCCGAAAGCACCCAGCCCACGAGCCCCACCGATTTGCCGTGGGCCTCCATGTGCAGCGGGGTCATGGCCATGACCATCACCATGACGGCCTGGGAGATCACTAGGCCGACGAGTGCGAGCATGGCCAACGGGTGTGAGCGGATGGCTTGCATGCCGGCGCCGAAGCCACCGTCGCGCTTGGGTCCCTCGACGTCGAGCTTGCCGCTGGCGACCAGCGGATCGGGTCGTAGGCCGACGAACAGCAGCAAACCGGCGAGGACGAAGAAGCCCACCGACACGAGGTGTGAGCCGATGTAGGGCCCGTATCCGAACCACTCCCCGAACCGTGCGGCCGGGCCCGACAGCGCCGGGCCGCCGACGGCACCGATGGTCGAGGCGAAGACGACGTACCCGATCGCCTTGCCCCGGTCCTTGTCGTTGGCCAGGTCGGCTGCGGCGTACCGGGCCAGTCCGGTGCTTCCCTGGCCGACCCCGAACAGCACCAGCCCGACCAGGTAGGCCACGATCAAGGCCGCCTGCCCTCCGAAGGCTGCGATCAAGCCGCCGGCGGCCGCCACCATGTAGCCGACGACCAGGCCGGGACGGCGGCCTCTCCGGTTCATGTAACTGCTCAGCGCGGAAGAGCTGAGCGCGGTGCCGACCGTGATGGCGGCGCTGGCGATGCCGGCCCAGGTCGACGAGCCCAGAATCTCCTTGGTCAGCAGGCTGACCACGACGAACGCAATCGTCATGGCGGCCCGCCCGGCGACGGCGCTGGCGGACAGTACGAGCAGCGTTCGCCGTTGGAGGCGACCTCGATCCCGATCGGAAAGCGGTAGGGAGGACACCGATGTCGGGGCGACGGAGTCAGAGGTGTCGAACGACGAGGTCAAGAACAGAAAAGGGTAATTGCCGGGGTCCGCTCACGTCGATTCCGGCGATTGCGGTG
>JAOTVU010000279.1 GCA_029863385.1 Acidimicrobiia bacterium | reverse complement strand
GACGGACCCCACGGCCTCGTCGCCGGAACCACCGGGTCGGGCAAGAGCGAACTGCTGCAGACGATGATCGCCGACCTGGCGGCCCGCCATTCGCCCGTCGACCTGAACGTCATCCTCATCGACTACAAGGGCGGGTCGGCGTTCCGAGCCTGTGAGCGGCTGCCGCACACCGTCGGGTTCGTCACCGACCTCGACGACCACCTGGCGGCTCGGGCGCTCGTGTCGTTGCGGGCCGAGCTCCGGCATCGGGAACGGGAGCTGGCCGACATGGGGGTGAGCGATCTGGCGGCCATGCGATCACGGTTCCGCCACAGCGTGAACGCGGATGTGGTGTTGCCGTCGCTGGTGATCGTGATCGACGAGTTCGCCGCCCTGCGATCCGAGGTGCCCGATTTCGTCGACGGGCTGGTCGACGTCGCCCAGCGCGGCCGCAGCATGGGGGTTCACATGGTGCTGGCCACCCAGAAGCCGGGGGGTGTCGTCACGCCCCAGATCGACGCCAACACCAACATCCGGGTGGCGCTGCGGGTGGCGTCGGCGGCCGACAGCCGGGACCTCATCGGCGTGACCGACGCCGCCCACATCGCCACCGATCGTCCCGGCCGGGCTTTGCTCAAGATCGGCGGGGGCGGCGAGGTCACCGAGTTCCAGTCGGCGTATGTGGGTGGATGGTCTTCGCCGGGCGGCCCGGTGGAGCGGGTGTCGGGCCTGGCCACCTTTCCGTACGGCATCGGGCCGGGTCGGTTGCGGGCCGTCGACGTGCGGCGTTCCGACGATGCCGTCGTCGAGCCCAAGCCCGCAGAAACACGCACCGATCTCGAACGGATCGTTGATGCGGCCGTGTTGGCGTGGAACCGGTCGAGCGGTGGTCGCCGGCTCCGCCGTCCGTGGCTGCCGCCGCTCCCGGCGCTCGTGCCGTTCGAGGCGCTGGGCCTCTTTCGACCCGACTCCGAATCCGAGGCACCCGACGGCGCCCTGCTTCCCGCCATCGGACTGGCCGATCTGCCCCGGGCCCAGACCCAGGAGCCGTTCCGTCTCGATCTCGACAAGGCCGGCCATGTCGCGATCTACGGTTCCCCCGGGTCGGGTAAGACGTCGCTGCTGCAGACGATCGCCTGCTCACTCTCCATGGCGACCGATCCGGTGGTGATCTACGGCATCGAGTTCGGCTCCGGGCTCGGGGTCATCGACGGGTTGCCGACGGTGGCCGACATCGTGAGCGGGGGCGACCTGGAGCGGCTGCAGCTCCTGATGGTCATGCTCGAGGGCGAGGTCTCCGATCGCCTGCAGCCGTCGGATTCGTTGGGGTCGTCGTCGCCTGCGATGGTCGGCGGCACGGAACGGCGTCCCCGCATCGTCGTGCTCATCGACGGATTCGGACCGTTCTGGGACGCGCTGGAGTCGTTCGACTTCGGGCGGCAGGCCGATCGCTTCGCCCGGCTGTTGAGTCAGGCGCCTTCGGCCGGTGTCCACGTGGTCATGACCGCCGATCAACGGTCGGCCGTCCCCTACAACTGTCTCGGCTCGATCGGGCTGCGGTTGCTGCAGCGACTGGTGTCACCCGACGAGTACCGTTCGCTCGGACTGACCAAGCCGCCCGACCCGGAGTCGATGATGCCAGGTCGCACGCTCGTCGTCGGCGGGCCCGAAGTGCAGGCGGCACTGGTCGATGATGTCGGCCTGGCCCGCGCCGCAGAGGTCCTCCGGGGTAGGGGAGTCTCGGCCGCCGGTTCACCGGTTCGGGCCTTGTCTGATGTGGTCGGGATCGAGGAGATCGCTCGTCCCGTCTCGCTGTCGTCGGTGGCTGTGGGGCTCGACCCGGCTCACGGTGAGGTGACGGTCGACCTGGTCGATCAGCCGACGTTCCTGATCGCCGGGGCGACGGGCTCCGGTCGGTCGACGGCGCTGCTCACGATGGGTTTCCAACTCGCCTCGGTGGTCGATGACCGCCGAGCCCTCGTCCCGAAACGGACCAGCCCGTTGGCGGTCGAACCATCAGCGTTCTCATCGGTGGCGGTCGGGGATGAGGTGGCCGCTGCACTCGTCGATCTCGCGGCGGAGATCGACCAACGGTCCCGGGCGGGCTACGACCGGCCGATGGTGATCGCGGTCGACGACGCCGACGTGTTCTTCGACGACAACCGGGCGTCGGCCGCACTCAACCGGGTCGTGCTTCGCGGCCGCGACGGCGGCGTGGTGGTGTTGATGTCGGTTTCGTCGTTCCGGGCCGGCACCGCCTACGAGACCTGGATCCGGGCCGTGCGGAGCAACGGCCATGGGCTCATCCTGCAGCCCGAGGGTGACAAGGAGGAAGACCTGTTCGACGTGCGCTTCCCCCGTGGGTCGGCGCTGCGGTTTCCGGTCGGCCGGGGGTATCTGGTGGTCCGTTCGACCGTGTGGGCGGTGCAGGTGGCTATGTCCGCTGCCGGTTCAGGTTTCGGTTCCGTTTCGGCGTCGGCTCCGGTGTCGGAGGGTGAGGGTAGGATGGGCGGATGAGCCAAGTCGATGAGGCTGTGCTCGACCTGACGGTTGGGGAGGCCTCCTTCCTCGCCGACGTTCTCGGTGTCGCCCCGCCGCCCGGCTTGGTCGACCCCGACGACGAAGCGCTGGTGATCATCGGCGAGGGCGGCCGGTCGCTCACGGGTTCCGCCGTGAAGAAGGTGGCGGAGGTTGTCGCCCCCGGGCTGATCGAACGGCGCCTGGTCGACGGCGAAGGCACCGTGGCCGCCCCGGTCGCCGATCTGCTCACCGTGGTCGGCTCGCCCCACCTGGTGGCCCGCGCCGCCTACGAATCCGGTGGGGAGATGGAGGTGCGCGCCTTCACGGCCCGCCCCGAGATGGCGGTCGAGCAGCGTCGCCTGGCCGACGGCCGGGTGCGGTTCTCGCCGTTCGATCCGGCGCAACTGGTGCCCCGCATTCTCGAGTTCGTGTTGCCGAACCGGGTGGACGCGTCGGTTGGCGGCGAACCGCCGGCGCTCGGCGGCGAGCCCGAGGCCGACGTCGATGCGGTCCCGCCGCTGGTGATCGACTGCTCGGTTGCGGTCCTCGACGCGATGTTCGCGTCCGATCCGATGTCGCCCGAAACCGCTACCGCCATCCTCGTTTCCGACGGAGTGGCCCCGGCCGCCGCCGAGCTGCTCGCCGGTGCGGTGTGCACGATCCAGGCGACCGGTTCGGTCACCATGCTGCTCCGCCCGGTCGACGACGCCGTCCATGGCGTTGAGCTCACGTGGATGGACGCCGGCAGCAACGGCTTGTGGCTCACCGAGCCTTCGTCGGATCCCGGCCGCCGCTCAGTGGAGCGCATCACCATGCAGCAACTC
>JAOTVU010000124.1 GCA_029863385.1 Acidimicrobiia bacterium | reverse complement strand
CCGGTGGCTGCGGTCTCGATGGCGGTGGCCCGGTAAACGGCCTCGACCAGCTCCGGGTCGCCGGTGGCGCCGAGGCCGATGTTGTGGGGGAAGATCGTGGCCCCATGCACGTTGCCGTGCCCGTGAACCGAGTCGGTCCCGTACAGCAGCGGGATGCCGAGCCGGGACCGGGTGGCGGCGTCGAGGTACTCGTCGACCATGGCCCGCCACGCGGTCGGAGTGTTCGGATCGGGATTGCCGCCCGAGCCGGACAGCACCGAGCCGATACCCAGCTCGGCCACCTCGTCGGGCGTGATCGAGTTCTTCTCGGCCTGGGTCAGCTGAGCGGCCTTTTCGGCCAGTGTCATCCTCGCCGTCAGGTCACGGGCGTAGGACCGGAATCGGGTGGTGTCGGTCGCCGTTCCGCTCATCCGGTCGCCCCGTCGGTCCTCTGGTAGACGCGAACGTGGTCGACGTACAGGTAGACGGGGAACTCGAGGTCGAAGTCGATCGGACCCGGAAACTGTCCGCCGACCGCCAGGTTCACGATCATGAAGAACTCGTGGTCGAAGACCCATTCCCGGTTCCCGACCAGCTCCCTGTCGACCGTGTGGTAGTGCTCGCCGTCGTAGTGCCACCGGATTTCGTCGGGATCCCATTCCACTGCGGAGGTGTGGAAGTCGTCGGCTATTGGATAGTCCTGACGGTTCCACCTGGTCAGCCCCCCTGCGCCGGAGTACCCGTGACCATGCACCGTGCCCAAGATCAGGTCGGGCTCCCGTCCGAGGTGCTCTATCACGTCGATCTCGCCCACATTGGGCCAGCGGTTGGCCTCGTCCTCGGCGTCTTCGGAGAAGTCGGCGCCGAGCATCCAGAATGCCGGCCACAGGCCGGCGCCCTCCGGGACCTTGAGTCGTGCCTCGAAGCGGCCGTATTTGAATTCCTGCAGGCCCTGGGTACGAAGACGGGCCGAGGTGTAGTACGAGCCCTCGTACTGTTCCTGCCGGGCCTCGATGACGAGGAGTCCGTTCTCGACGCGGCTGTTCTCGGGACGATCGGTGTAGTACTGGGCCTCGCCGTTGCCCCAGCCCCACCCGCCGATGTCGTAGGTCCAGTTGGCGGGGTCGATCTCGTCGCCGTCGAACTCGTCCTGCCAGACCAGCTCCCAGCCCTCGCCGGGCTCGACGGGGGCCGGCCCGGGAACCTCGATGGTTGTCGTCGACCTTGGTTCCTCGGTGGTCTCGCTGGTGGTCGTGGCGGCCGTGGTCGCCGGCTGCGCCGTCGTCGGCTCCGTCGTGGACGACGAGCCGGCCGCAGTGTCGCCGCCGTCGGCGGAACAGCCGGCGAACGTCAAGGAGGCCAGCAGCAGGAAAAGGCCCGCTCGGCTGCGGTGCGATGGGGTGGATGTGGTGAGGTGCATGGTCATAGGCAGGTCTGTGGTGATCAAAGTGGTTCGGTTCGAGGACTGAGTTGGGCGGTGATACCGCCGTCGACGTGGAGGATCTGTCCGGTGATGTAGGCGGCGTCGTCGGAGGCGAGAAAGGCGACGGCCGCCGCGATGTCGTCGACCGTGCCGTAGCGTTGCAGCGGGATCCGCTCCGCCACCCGGCGGCGCCGCTCGGGGTCGACGGCATCGGCCCGGTAGGTGTACGTGACCCCCGGCCCGATTGCGTTGACCCGGATGCCGAAGCGACCAAGATCGACGGCCATCGCCATCGTTATGGCGTTGATGGCACCCTTGGTGACGTCGTAGGGCAGCCCGCGGTGGTGGGCCCGGGTGGCGCCGACCGACGACAGATTGACGATTGCTCCACCTCCCGCCTTTCGCATGATGCGGGCCGCCCGCTGGGAGCAGAGAAAGGGCCCGGTGACATTCACCGCCAACTGGTGATCGAGGAGTTCTTCGTGTTCGTCGAGTGTCTTCCGGCGGTTGAGGTCGGCGGCGTTGTTGACCAGGAGGTCGACCGTGCTGCGGGCCGCAAGCAGGGTCTCGAACACGTCGTCGATGTCGGATCGCCTGCCGATGTCGGCCACAATCGGAAGCAGACCGGCCCCCTCGGATCCGGTGGCGGCGATCGGTTCGAGTTCGTCGGTTAAGCACAGGATCAAAGGCCTTGGCTTGACGCTCGATCAGGATTCCTGAGCGTCGCCGGCACCACAGGACTCCCGAATGACCAAATGGGTTGAGAACACCACGTGTTCGGGGGTGGTGACGGTACCGTCGACGATCGACGCGAGCAGACGGGCCGCTCGTTCGCCGACCTCGGCCACCGGTTGGGTCACAGACGTCAGTCGGGGCATGGTCCGATCGGGCGGCAGGATGCCGTCGAAAGACACCACGGCGACGTCGCTCGGACAGGACAGGCCCGCTTCACGGATGGCCCGCAGCGCACCGACGGCCATTCGATCGGAGCCGACGAACACGGCGTCGGGCCTCGATGTCGTCGAGGCGAGAAGGGTTTCCATGGCCAGCCGGCCCGATTCCTCGGTCCAGTTTCCCTCGGAGATGAACCCGCCGCTGCTGGCCCCGGAATCGGCCAGCCCTTCCAGGAAGCCGTTGCGGCGGTCGAGGCCTGCGGTCGTGTTCGACGGCGGGCTGATCAGGCCGATCCTCCGGTAGCCCAAACCGACCAGGTGACGGGCGGCCAAACGGGCCCCGCCGCGGTTGTCCGCGTCGACCGAGAACATTGATCGCCCGTTGTCGGGACGCCCGACGACGACAAAAGGCATCTCGACCCGCTGAAGATGATCGATCAGGGGGTCGCCCATCTGGGTGGCTGTGACGATCACGCCATCGACCAAACCGGGATTGACGACCCGGGGGATGATCGAGTTCTCGTCCGACTCCTGGTCGAACAGGAAGAGCGCCAATGTCGTGCCCATGGAGTTGGTGGCCGAGGTGATGCCCAGAATCAACCGGCCGAAGTAGGGGTCGTCGAAGAGCGCTTCAGCCGCGCTGGGAATGACGAGGCCGAACACGCCGGTTCGGTTGGAGGCGAGCGACCGGGCGGCGGCATGCGGCTGATAGCCGGTTTCGGCGATCACCGCCTCGACTCTCGCCCTGACATCAGGACTCACGTTGGGACTGCCGTTCACGACCCGGGAGACGGTGGACCGCGAAACACCGGCCATACGCCCGATTTCCTCCAGGTTCACCCTTCCCATAGGTGCTCGTTTCCTTGTCACTTGCCGAGCCGTCACGTCGGGGCCCGCTGCTTTGGGAGCGCTCCCAAAGACCGAGCTTCACCGTAGTTCAGTCCGCTCCGGACGTCAACCAGTTGACGTCCGGAGCGGAGGGTTGGAACTCAGGCGTCATTCACGCTCGTAGGCTCCGATGTCACAGGCGCCGACCCGGGCGACACCCCGCTGATCGGTCGCCGGGCAGGCGGCACCGTTGGCGGCGTCGATGGCGGGCGAGCCGGCGTTCAGGGCATGGGTTTGCGTCGGGCCGCCGTTGTCGGCCAGCGGACCGAGCAGCGGATCGGTGTTGGGCAGGTCTCCGGCCCCCGTCAGGCTACAGGTACCGTCCGTGGCCAGGTTGCCGCCGTCGGAGTTGAGCGCGACCGCGCCGGCTCCGAAGAAGCCCAGGAAACAGGCGGCCCCGCTACCGGGCCCACTCTGGATGATGGTGTTGGTCAGGTTCACGGTGGCATTTGCGCCGGTGAAGGTCCCGACGAAGACATCGCCGGTACCGCCGGTCGACGTGTTGTCGGCAACCGTGGTGTTGACCATGTTCATCACACCGTCGGTCACGAACACCGCCCCGCCGTGGAAGTTGGCTGAAGCGGTGTTGCCGCTGATCGTGCTGTTGATCACATCGACATTACCCAGGGAGCGCATGCCGCCACCGACGTCGGCGGCGGTGTTGCCGCTGATCGTGCTGCGCTCGATGGTGGTCGTCGTGCCGAAGAACGAGAACACACCACCACCGGCGTGGCCGCTGTCGTTGCCGCTCACCGTGCTGTCGACCAGGGTGAAGGTGGCGCCTTCACCGTTGTAGACGCCGGCGCCGCCCTGCCAGAAGTCACCGAGGTCGGTGGTCATCGTGCAGCCGCTGACGGTGAGGCTGTCGAGAGTCAGCGTGCCGTTGTTGAGCACGCAACCGGCCAGCTGGAAGCCGAAGCCGTTGGTCAAGTCGACGCCGATCACCGTGGCATTGCCGCCGGCGTTGACGATCAGCACCCGGTCGGCGGCGCCGCCGCTGACGGAGAATCCGGGAGCGCCGGTTCCGTCGATGGTGACCGTCTTGCCAACCACGATCGGGCCGGAGGTCAGATTGAGCGTCTGACCGGCCAGCGCAGGATCGATGCTGATGGTGCCGCCGTCGGCGACCCGGTCGATGGCCGCCTTCAGGGAGCCGGCGCCGCCGTCGGCGGCACTGGTCACCGTCACCTCGGTGGGCGGCGGGAACAGGGCCCGCTCGACGAGGTCGACGGCGACCTCACCGGCGGCGTTGCCCTCGGGGAAAGCGAAGCCGTAGCCCCACACGTCGGTGAGGGTCAGGCCGTCGTCGGGTGCACCGGCCGGCTGGTCGGCCGACCTGCTGAAGTCGGTCAACGGGATCGACATCTGCTGCCACTCCGACGAGCTGTCGATGAAGCTGGTCTCGAACCGCTCGGCCGTGTCCGGACCCTGGAAGACCCGGACGTAGTCGACCAGGTACTCCTGGGGATAGGTGTTGTCCGGGTCGACCGGCCCGCCGAAGTTGCCGCCGACGGCGAAGTTCAGCAGCAGGAAGAACGGCTTCTCGAACACCCAGGGACCGGGCACATCGGACGGCTCGGCCTGGTGGTACTGGATGCCGTCGACAGACCAGGTGATCAGGTCGGGCTGCCACTCGACGGTGAAGGTGTGGTACTGCCGGTCGACCCGCTCACCGAAGTCGTAGATGCCGCCGAAGCTTCCCCCGCCGTTGTAGCCGGGGCCGTGGATCGTACCGAAGATCTCGTTCGGGAGGCGGCTGACGTACTCCATGAAGTCGATCTCGCCGGCACCGGGCCACGGGTTGTAGGTGATGTCGGTGCCGAGGCTCCAGAACGCCGGCCAGAGCCCGTTACCACCGGTCGGCACCTGGAGCCGTGACTCGATGCGACCGTAGGCGAACTCGGCCTTGTTCTGGGTGATGAGGCGAGCCGACTCGAACTGACACGGCCCGTAGTAGCACTCCTGACTACCGTCGGCCTCGGTGAGGGTGATCACTAGGTTGCCGTCGCCGTCGGTGGCGGCGTTGGCCGGGTCGTCGGTGTAGTACTGCAGCTCCTCGTTGCCCCACCCGTTCTTGCCGTCCGGGGTGGTGTCACCGAGTTCGTACGCCCAGTTGGCCTGGTTCGGCGGGGTTCCGGCTGGGTCGTTGAACTCGTCGGCCCAGACCAGCTCCCAGCCGGCGGGGCCGGGATCGGGAGCACGGTTGTCCTTCAGGGTGACCACGACCTCGTCGCCGCTGCCGCTGCCCTTGAACCAGAAGTCGAGAGTCTCGGTCTCGGTCCAGTCCTGGCCGATCGGGAAATCGTGGACGAGCGCCGCATCCGAGCCACCGGAGGTGATGGCCTGCCCGTCGAACGTGAATCCGTTGACGGGAACCGACGATCCGTCACAGATCACGTCCTCGCCGATCTCGGATTGGCGGAAGTGGAGAACCAGGTCGTCGTCGCCGTCACCGTCGACGTCTTCGGGATGGCCCTTGCCGTGGGTTTCGGAGGCGTCACCCAGCGTCACGGTCGAGCCGTCGATGGTCGTGGCGTCGAAGGAGTCGGTGGTGAGGATCGTGACGGGGGCAACGCTGTTGCTCTTGACCTTGCCCTTGCCGGAGCCATCGCCGCTTGTCGACTCGAAGCGGCACAGGTTCCCATCGGCCCGGACGTCCACGGAGATGGGCACCGAAGCCACACCGATGTTCTCGACCGGATCCTGGCCGGGACGGGCGTCGGGATCACCCGCCGCGGTCCGGACCGCCTCGATGCCGGCCGGACCCTCGGTGTCCCAGAAGAACGCCCCCTGCTCGAAGTCATCCAGCAGCTTGGGGTCGAACGGATCGTTGTCGTCGATCAACACCGACCCCTGGAAAATGGTTCCCCGCTCGGCGCCGACCGGATTGGTCAGCCTGATGACAACCTGCAGGTCGCCCGTGAACTTGGTGTCGTCGAACGTTTCCACCGGGAACGACAGTTCGCGGGGGCCGCCGTTGGTGAACGTGAGCGTGCCCGAGGTCGGGGTGAAGTCCTCGCCCGGTACGGCGTTGGAGCGCTCGGTGGCGTAGTCGATGCTCACCTCGGCCGGGTCGTCGGGTCCGAGGGCTCGGTTGAGCCTGACGCCGACGTTGCCGGTCGTACCCTCCTCGATGAAGGTGTTGGCCTGTGCGAGCTGGACGGCCAGCGGAGGTGCCTCACCTGTGCCGTAGAGAGCGGCATCGTCGAGGTAGAAGGCGAGCGGTCCACCGGTGCCCAGCGTGCCGAAGGCCCAGCCGTGGACCTCGGTCAGCGTGAACCCGTCGTTGGGAGCACTGTTGCCGATCTCCTTGCGGGTGAAGCTGGAGAAGGGGATCTCGAAATACTGCCAACCGCTGAAATCGTCGGTAAGGACGACCGTCCACCGTTCGGCGTCGTCGCCGGTCGAGCCGGGGTTCCGGTTGTCGAGGATGTCGATGAACATCGACGTGCCCGAGCCGTTGCCGTAGAGCCAGAAGGCCAGACCTTCGCTGTCCGACCAGTCCTGGGGGACCCAGGCGTCGATGGCATCATTGGTGAAGCCGTGGATGAACCCGGCGAAGGCGGTGACATCGAGGTCGAGCTGCATCACATTGTTGCCGGCAACAGAGCCCGGCACCGGGGCCGGCGGAGTGTTCGTTGTCGAAAGTGCGACGGTGCTCGCTGCATCCTGGAAGGTGTAGAAACCGACCGGAACCCCGTCGCCATCGACACCGGAGGGTAGGCCGGACTCGAAGTCGTCGATGATCGGGTTGTCGAGACGGACGTCGTCGAAGTACACGGTGTCGGTCCCGAGCGGCAACACGATGGCCCAGGCCCAGACCTCGGTGAGGGTGAGCCCGTCATCGGGAGCGCCGCCGGGCTGGAAATCGGTCGCCCGGGTGAAGTCGGACCAGGGGATCGTGATGAGCCGCCAACCGGCGCTGTCATCGGTGAATTCGTAGTCGAACCGCTCCGAGGTGTCTGTTGCCGGATCCGACCGGTTGTCGGAGATCTCGGCCTGATAGGTCAGACCGGAGCCGGTGCCGTTGAACCAGAAGCTCATGCCGGCCGTGGTGCTCCAGTCCTGGGGACCGCCGTTGGCCACGGCCACATCCTGTCCGAACCCACCGAAATCGAAGACGTTGTAGGTGAGGGTCAGGATCTCGTTGGCGCCGACCTGGCCCGGGCGGGCCAGCGGATCACCGTCGCCGACGACGACCGTCGAGGTGTTCACCGAGCTGCCTCCGGCGAAGTTGAACCACGCGTCGGGGAGGCCGCCTTCGAAGTCGGCGAGGGCGTCGGGCCCATCGGGTGGCGCGGCGGAGACCGGGCTCGGCCCGATCGGCACGGTCAACACGGCGACCATCAGCGCGACAACGGCGCTCACCACCGCGCGCCTGCTCGAGACTCGAATGCTCATGAGATCCCCCTCTGGGCTTCGTGTTCGGCGAGTCATGTCGACCGCCGCGGAGGGCGCCCGCTTGGGAGCGCTCCCATACCCTACGATGTTACACCGGCAACGTCAAGCCGCAATCATCCGGCTGAATGTCTCCCCATCAGCGCACCGATCGACAGGCTCATCGCAGGGCCAATCGCTGGCCGCCGATCGTGGTCGGCAATCGTTTGTACCGGTTGCAGTACAATGGGCGGGTGGCCTCGCTCGGATCAGACACCTTCGATTTCTGGTTGGGGGAGTGGGACTGCGCGTTCGAGGGTGGTCACGCCGTCAACTCCGTGACCCGCCGATTCGGCGGCAAGGTCATTCAGGAGAACTTCGCAGTCGATCAGCCGCGGATCTGGAACGGGATGAGCGTCTCGGTGTTCGACGAATCCGTTGGGTGGCGCCAGACCTGGGTCGACGAATCCGGCAGCTACTGGGCCTTCGAGGGCGGCCTCGTCGACGGTCATCCGTCGTTCGGAACACCGGTGCCGGTCGATGCGGAGGGCGTCTACAAACGTATGGTGTTCACCGACATCGGCCCGGATGGATTTCACTGGCGCTGGGAGTCGTCGCCCGATGGCGGAGACTGGGCGGTCAACTGGGAGATCGACTACACCCGACGAGCTGGTGACTCCATCGCCTGAGCCCGCTCGGAATCTCTGCCGGCACGAAGGTTGGAGGTGGCCCTCCGGTGGCCATAAACTACCAAGTCGGCCCTTTTCGGCGTGCGTTCCCAACCGGGGTGACCCGATCGGAATCCACCCGCCGGGCAAGGTGCCCACCTTACTGACCGCGGCGAACCGATACCGGGTGCCGCGGCCAGGTGCTGCGGTCACATGCTGCAGGACCGACCGTGACACCGAACCGAGTCGTAAAGACTGAAAGAGTGCTGCCGTGAAGACGTACACCCCAAAAGCTTCAGAGATCCAGCGAGACTGGTTTGTGGTCGACGCCAAAGGCATGACCCTCGGCCGCATGGCCACCGAGGTCGCCCGCATCCTGCGCGGCAAGCACAAGCCGACGTTCGCCCCCCACATGGACATGGGCGATCACGTGATCGTCGTCAATGCCGACAAGGTCGTGCTTACCTCCGGTAAAGCCGACCGCAAGATGGTGCATCGCCACTCCGGCTATCCCGGCGGCCTGCACTCCGAAACCTATGCCCACCTGATGAACCGTCGCCCGGCCGAGGCCATCCGCCGCTCGATCGTCGGGATGCTGCCAAAGAACCGTTTGGGTCGCCAGCAGGCCCGCAAGTTGAAGATCTACGCCGGGGAAACGCATCCTCATGCGGCCCAAAAGCCCCAGGTGCTCGAAATCGCACATGCGCACGCACGCGCACAGCGGGAAAGCTGAGAGAAGTCGTGTCAACCATTCAAGCCACAGGCCGCCGCAAGCAAGCCGTCGCACGGGTTCGCATGGCTCCCGGAACCGGTCAGATCGTCGCCAACGGGCGTCCGTTCGACGACTACTTCCCCTCGGCCGTCCACCGCACGCTCATCACCGAGCCGTTGCGTGTCACGTCGTCCGAGGAATCCTATGACATCTCCGTCACCCTCCACGGTGGCGGCCTGTCCGGCCAAGCCGGTGCGTTCCGCCTCGGCATCAGCCGGGCTCTCGTTGTGCTCAACGGGGAGGACCGCCCTCCGCTTCGCGGCGCCGGTCTCCTGACCCGGGATCCCCGGAAGAAGGAGTCCAAGAAGTACGGTCTCAAGAAGGCCCGTAAAGCGCCTCAGTACAGCAAGCGCTAAGAGGCCGGCGGCGCCAAAAGCGTTCCGTGGCCGTGCCCGCATCCATTCCCACTTTTGGCACCGATGGGGTGCGAGGCCGTGTCGGCGCCGAACTGACCGCTTCCGTGGCCGAAGCCCTGGGCCGGGCCGCGGCCGAGTTCCTGCCCGGCTCCCGATTCGTGATCGGCTCTGACACGAGGGAGTCGGGTCCGATGTTGCAGGAGGCGCTCAGCCGCGGCCTGCGGTCCGCCGGGGCCGAAGTCGGCGACCTCGGGGTGGTACCCACACCCGCAGTGGCCTGGGTGGCGGCCGACGAGTCGGTGCCGGCGGCCATGATCTCGGCATCCCACAACCCATTCCACGACAACGGCATCAAGCTGTTCGCCGCCGGTGGATTGAAACTGCGCGATGACCTGGAATCCAGGATCCAGGCCCGCTACGTGGAGGTGGCCGCCGAGCTGGGTGCCCCGGCCAGATCGGGCGACACACCTCGGCTCGCCGATCTTCGTTTCGATCGTGGCGCCTCACCCGAGGTCGAGGGCTGGGCCGACGCCGTGGTCGCCTCCGTCGACAGGAAGGCTCTGGCCGGGCTGACGATCGTCGTCGACTGTGCCAACGGCGCCGCCCATGGGGTCGCCCCCGAGATCTTTCGACGGTTGGGCGCAACGGTCACCGCCATCGGCGTGAGTCCCGACGGCACCAACATCAATGACGGCGTCGGCTCCACGGCCCCACAGACCCTGGCCGCCGCCGTTCTCGAGGTCGGAGCCGACGCAGGACTGGCGTTCGACGGTGACGCCGATCGGCTGATAGCGGTCGACGGGGCCGGTCGGGTGGTCGACGGCGACCGGGTCCTCGGGCTGCTGGCCACCGACTGGGCCGCCACCGATCGCCTGCGTGACAACACGGTCGTGGTCACCGTGATGACCAACCTCGGGTTCCACCGGGCGATGGCCGAGGCGGGGATCAAGGTCATCTCCACCGCCGTCGGCGATCGCCATGTGCTGGCCGCACTCGACGACCATCATCTTTCGCTTGGCGGCGAGCAGTCGGGTCACGTGATCTGTCGGGATCTGGCCACCACCGGCGACGGAATTCTGGCCGGCGTCCAACTGCTCGATGTGGTTGCTCGTCGTGGCGAACCGCTGGCCTCTCTCGCCGAGAAGCTCATGACCACGGTGCCCCAGCTGCTGCGCAACGTCACCCTGGCCGCCCGCAACCCCGACGCCGCTGCCGTCATCGCCCCTCAGGTCGCCGCCGTCGAGGAACGGTTCGGCGACGACGGACGGGTCGTCGTTCGCCCATCGGGAACCGAGCCGCTGCTGCGGATCATGGTCGAACACATCGACCAGGCCACCGCCGAAGCGGCCTGTACCGAACTCGTCGACCACGCCACCCGTCTCCTCGGGCCAACCACGTAGCCCAACTTGGTGACGCCGACGACCCTCCTCCGGGTCGTGCCAGCCACAAAGTCGGGGGTCGAACCGACCCGCCGCCGGAGCGCGCCGACCGTCGAAACGCCGCCCAAAGTACACTGATCCGCCTATGTGTGGAATCGTTGCCATCGTCCGTCGTCGAACCGAGCGCGCACAGCCGTCGGCCTCCGACCTGCTGAGCCGGCTCGACGACACCGTCGGCAACATGCCGGCGCCCGGTGACCCCGATACGGCTCGAGCGCTCGCTGCGTGTGCCCGGGAACTGACCGCGGTGGACGTCGAGCTCCGAGGCGAAGCCGGCTTGGCGGCCATGATCGGGCAGTCCGAACTCGTCCCCGGTGTGGAAGGTCGCCTGGCCCAGGTCACCGACCACGTCGAGCGCCTCGAGCAGTACCTCGACGCCGAGGGTGACTCGGTGGCTGACCTCGAGGCCGTCAACGCCGGCATGGTCGAGCTGCGCGATGCCCTGTGGGCCATCGAACGGGATCGGCTGAGGGCTGCGGCGGAGGTCGTCGCCCTGGCCGGTCCCGACGTCTCCGGCGCCCGCCTGGCCGCCATGTTCTCCGTGCAGCAGGCCCTCAGCAACATCGACCGGCTCGAGGTGCGAGGTCGGGATTCGGCGGGCATCCACATCGCGGTCCGCAACCACGGACTCGACCTGAGCGCCCCGGCCGTTGTCGAACTGATGGCCGAACGGGTCGACAACAGACTGTTCGTCGACCAGTCGGTCGTCGACTCGAACGGCGTGCTCGGCTTCGTCTACAAGGCCGCAGCCGAGATCGGAGAACTCGGTGACAACACGGCTTCGATGCGGGCTGCGATCGCATCCGACGAGCTCCTGCGGGCCGCTCTCGAAGCCGACACCGTCGAGGCAACCGTGCTGGCGCACACTCGCTGGGCGTCGGTCGGGATCATCTCGGAGCCGAACGCCCACCCCGTCAACTCGGTCGAGGTGGGGGAGCGGACAACCGGGCCCTACGTGACCGCCGTGCTCAACGGTGATGTCGACAACTTCTCCGACCTGATCGCCTCCAGCAATCTGTCGTTCCCCGCCGAGATCACCACCGATGCGAAGGTCATCCCGTCGATGATCAGCCGATCGCTCCTCGAGACCGGACCGCATGTCGACGCCGCCCTCGACGAGGCGGTTCGCTCGACGGTCGCCACCTTCGAGGGGTCCGTGGCCATTGGTGTCAGCACCGCCGTGGCTCCCGCCGATCTTCACCTGGCCCTGCGGGGCAGCGGCCAGGGCGTGTTCGTGGGGTTGGCCGAGGATGCGTTCGTCGTTGCATCCGAACCCTACGGCGTGGTCGAGGACTCCGACGTGTATCTCCGCATGGACGGCGAAACCCCGGCCGACCCCGACAACCCGACCGCCAGTCAAGGACAGATCATCCGCCTGTCGGGCGCGGCGGCAGGCGATCGGGCCGGTGTCAGCCGCTGGTCCTACGACGGTTCCGAGCTGCCGATCACTGCCGACGAGTGGAAGAAGCCGTCGGTCACGACCCGCGACATCGACCGGGGCGACTCACCCCACTTCCTGCTGAAGGAGATCTCGGAGTCTCCGACCTCGTTCCACAAGACGCTCCGGGGTCGTCTGGTCGAGGCCGACGAGGCTGCGGCGGACGGAGCGCTCACCGTACGTCTCGGCGAGGAGACCATCTCGGAGCTGATGGCCAAGCGCCTTCGCTCCGGATCGATCGGAACGGTCCAGGTGATCGGGCAGGGCACCGCCGCCGTGGCCGGTCAGGCGATCGCCGCCGCCATCGACGAAGCGCTCGTCGGGTCCGGTGTCGTTGTGGAGCCGATCACCGCCACGGAGCTCTCCGGCTTCCATCTGACCGACGACATGTCCGACACCCTGGTGATCGCGGTCAGCCAATCCGGCACCACAACCGACACCAACCGCACCGTCGACCTGGCCCGGTCCCGCGGCGCAGGCGTCATCGCCATCGTCAACCGCCGGGGTAGCGATCTGGTCGACAAGTCCGACGGCGTCCTCTACACCTCCGACGGACGCGATGTGGAAATGAGCGTGGCCTCGACCAAGGCCTTCTACGCCCAGATTGCGGCCGGGTTCCTGCTGGCCGACGCGCTGGCCCAGATGATTCCGGGCGCCGTCGTCGATCAGAACGAGCGGCAGGAGATCCTCGCCGGGCTACGTGATCTGCCGAACGCGATGACGGCCACGGTCGAGAAACGGGCCGAGATCGGAGTGGCGGCCGCCCGTCATGCCCCGAGCCGTCGTTACTGGGCCATCGTCGGCAACGGCGCCAACTTCATCGCGGCCAAGGAATTGCGGATCAAGCTGTCGGAGCTCTGTTACAAGTCGATCGCCTGCGACGTCACGGAGGACAAGAAGCACATCGACCTGTCGTCGGAGCCCATGATCCTCGTCTGTGCCGCCGGCCTGACCGGCTCGAATGCCGACGACGTCGCCAAGGAGGTGGCGATCTTCCGGGCCCACAAGGCGGCTCCGATCGTGGTTGCCACCGAGGGTGAGCACCGGTTCTCCGCTGCGCTCGAAGTGATCTCCGTGCCCGATGTTCATCCGAAACTGGCGTTCGTGCTCTCGACCATCGTCGGTCACCTGTTCGGCTATGAGGCGGCGCTGGCCATCGACGGGTCGGCGCGCCCCCTGCGGGAGGCCCGCGGCGCCATCGAGGGCTTCGTCGGCACCGCAGTGTCCGGGCCGCAGAGCCACGGCTGGTTCGAACGGTTCGGCCGGGCGATCCAACCCTTTGCCTCCCGGTTCTTCGACGGGCTGCGGGCCGGTCAGTACAACGGGCACCTCGAGGCCTCGACCGCAGTGAGGGTGTCGGCGCTACTGCGTTTCGCCACCGGTGCGGTACCTATCGAGTCGTACCAGATGGAGTTCGGCAAGGTCGGGACGCCGGGTGTCGTGGTCGAGGATCTCGCTGCGGCCTTGACGGCCGGGATCGAGGAGTTGACCCGTCCGGTCGATGCCATCAAGCATCAGGCGAAGACGGTCACGGTCGGGATCAGCCGGGCCGACGAGAGTCTGCTGCAGGGCCATCTCATCCAGGATCTGCTGGCCACCGGTTGCCCCCGGGACCGGCTCAGCTACTCGACTCTGCGCACGCTGGCCGCCATCACGCCGGCGATCTCCGAGACCGTCGGTTACACCCGTTACCGGTTGGAGGGCGACGCCGATCACGGCGGCCAGCTCCACGTGATCGACAAGGGTGGAATGGCCACCGGCATCGCGTCACGGGTGGAGCGGGATCCGACGCTACGAGGCACCAAACATCGGGTGGCGGTCGAACGGATCCCGTTCGTCACGGTCGGAACCGACGGCCGGGTCGTTCTGATCGTGCCGGAGGTGAAAGACGCCCAGACGACCGGTCTCACGCTGCTCCACGTGCGGTTGACCGACGACCTCGGAGCAGCCGTGGCCCGGACCGTGTTGCAGGGCTACCGGAACCGCTACCGTCAGCTCGTCGACTTCGTGACCGAGCGACAGCCCAGCTTCCGCGACGACATCCTGGCCCATGTGCCGACCGTCGAGCTGATGACGGCCCCGATCTCCGATGTGGCCGGCCGCTGGTCGGCGGGGTCCTAGGCCCCCGCCGCTACCGTTGGCTCGATGACCGTTGTCGGAATCGGAGCGGACCTGGTCGACATCGAACGGATGCGTTCGATCATCGGTCGTCGTCCCCGCTTCGTGGAGCGGGTGTTCACGCCGTCGGAGCGGGCGTACTGCCAGGCCACCCGCGACCCCTCGGAGCGCTTTGCGGCCAGGTTCGCGGCCAAGGAGGCGGTGCTGAAGACGCTGGGGGTCGG
>JAOTVU010000013.1 GCA_029863385.1 Acidimicrobiia bacterium | reverse complement strand
GTTCAAGTCCCAGGGGGCGTACCACACCGCAGGCCGCTGACCAGGGACAACACCCTGCCGGCGGCCTTCGCCATGCCCGGCGGGGGTCCCCGGGCGCCAAAGTGGGTGCCTAACTCGTCGTCCTAGACCCGCCGGTGTTCTCGTGCGTATCTCGACCAGCTCATATCCAACCCAGGGACATCTCCGAGCCCCCAGCGCGACAAGCCGCCGGGGTATTCTTCGTGGCACCCCGGACCACATGACGGCGGAGTTCAGCACGGGAGCCCACCGACGCCACGCCAACAAGGCCACTTGGTCGCCACCGACCTCCCGGGACAAGACCGCGCAGGGCTCGATGAGCGTTCCTCGCTCGGTGACTGCCTGTGTCGGCACCCTCAATGGGATCGCCGGTTCGGCTGCTGTCTGCCGAGCAGGCCGTCACTGCCGCAGCGTTGGACGTTGCCGGGTGGGGGCGGAGTCATGTGGTCGTCTTCGGTAATGGGACGCGCAGCAGCGCCCAGATGGTTGCTGGGCGCTGCGATCGGGTTGTTGCTTCGGGTGGGGTGGTCTAGTTCCAGGAGCCTCCTCGGTAATTGGTGTTCGGTGGTCGCGTTGGGGAGGTCCAGACAATGCCTGCTCTTCCGGGTGCGGTTCTTGGGCTTCGGTTGGGCCGATGGTTGGTCATGGTCAGCTCCAATCCGAAGCACTCCAGGTGATACCCGACCACGTCCCGCCGGACCACGTCGCCCCGGACCAGGTCCCGCCAGACCACGTCGCTCCGGACCAGGTGGCCCCGGACCAGGTCGCTCCGGACCAGGTCGCTCCGGACCAGGTGGTTCCGGACCAGGTGGTTCCGGACCAGGTTCCGCCGGACCAGGTCGCTCCGCTGGACGATCTGATCGCCGCAGCTTGTGAGCGGGTGCCGCGCAACATCACTCAGGAGGAGTGGGTCATCCATTTCGGGGACGAACCCTACCGCCGCACTTGTCCCAGCCTGCCGCTCGCCGACTAACGCCAAACCACCCTCAGCAGCGCCCTGTTGCAGGGGAAGATCATGAATCTCTCGTTGTATAACGCGGCGCGTTTCGACGTGCGGAGGTAGTGCCGTGCTTGGCGGGCCGGCTGATCGCCCGGACGAACGTCATCTGTCGCCCCGCCCGTGCGTCGGGAGCTCAGCGATCACTCGGCGTCTGCTGGGACGGCGATTCTCATCATCGGCTTGTGGTCTGCCCGTCGTTGCACCACGTTGAACCCCAAACGAGGGAACGTCGAGGCTAGTCCGGTGTAGACAACGGAATCAGCCTTCGCCTCGTCGGTGTCCCACGGGTAGCTCTCGACGATCCTTCCCCCTTGCCCCCTAACGAACTCGAGTGCAGCTTTGGTCAGGACGGCCGTAAGCCCCTTGCCCCGGTGCGGCTTTCGCACCACGAAACACGCAAGCGACCACACACCCTCGATATCGAGATCTGTCTTGAAGAAGCGAGAGTTTGCCAGGCCTGGCAGAGCCCGTCGCGGCATGACCCTGCACCATGCGACTGGATCACCGTCATCGTAGGCCAGCAACCCTGGGGGAGGCCCGGCCTCCACTGAGTCGTGGAAGGCTTGACGGTTCGGTGCTTTGCTCCCGCCCTTACACCCGTCGCCCCACGCCGCACTCGTGGGGCAGGTCCAGTACATACACCAGCACCCACCGATCCCGCCCCTGCCGATCACCGCTACGAAGTCGTCGAATCGGTCCAGAGTAAGCGGCTCTACCCGATAGCCATCGATGATCACGGTTCGCCTCCTTCCACCACGACGCTATGAACTCGATGGGATGCCCCGATAGAGGCCTACGTCCCCCGGTCACCAATCGAGGGGGCCCTCGACGGTCCGATCCAGGCCGCCGGCACTCGATCTGGACACTGGCCAAAGCGATCAAACAAAGCCTGCCTGTTCACGTCCAGACCTCTGTCGCAACTGTGTGCCGGGCGGGCGGTGATCCCGAGCACCGCATAGGTGCCTGTTATGCCCGCTCCTCCCAGCGTCAGGCAAGAACTCACCTGGACTCACGTCGCGGGTGCGAACACGCCGAACGTTGCGCCGTCGGGGTCTCGCAGAACCGCTGCTCGGCCTGTCCCTGGGATGTCCAAAGGTGGCACGAGAACTTTACCTCCGTGCTCCTTGGTCTGAGCAGCTCGGCCTCTGGGCTGCCGGTTGTGGTGTCTGACCACAGGCGTCCTGATTGTGGCGGGGGACATCCTGACGATGTTGGTCGGGCTGGTCAGTTTCTGACAGAGCCGAAGGTTCCATCGGTGCGAGGCGGGACGTCACCAAACGCGACGCGCCGCCCGGATACCCAGGACCACTCGGTATCGCCACACAGTCCCGCACCGGGCGCCGCGATAACCGGCGATGTGCGATGGTCCGGGCGCTCGGGTACACCGGTCCGTCGGACTCGCCCTGGTCGGCGCGAGATTATGCGGCGAGCAAGTCGTGCCGTACGGGCCCGTCCGGCGCCGGGCCTGAGCGCACGTTATGGAGCGCCCCCACCCAAAGGCTGCGTCGCAAGGCTACGGACGGTCCAGTGTTCAGGTGCCGAGAATCTTCTTGAGGCCCCAGGCGAATTGTCTGGTTGATGCGACGGTCGGGGCGATGGCTGCGGCTGGGCCCGTGAGGGTGGGGTAGGTCGCCGGGTCAAGTTGTGAGATCAGGTCGTCCCATTGGTCCCCATACGCGGCCTCGTCTTGAAGGTGTGCTCGAGGGATCTCCTACAGGACGTAGCCGATGGTGTAGGTCAGTGCGGCGTAGAAGGTCCTGGCCGCATTTTCGATGGGAATCCCGTCGTCGGTCATTCTCGTGAGGAGTGTCTCGAGGATGTCGAACACGGCGGGGATCGTGACGTGTCCGCTGGCCAGGAGGCCGGCGAGCGTCGGGTGGGCGAGCGCTGCTGTTCGGAAGTCCGAGAAGAACGCTTCGAGCTGGCTTTGCCAGTCCTCGCCATCGGCGATAACGAGGCCGGCGAAGATCCGGGCCGCCATCTTGTCGAGCAGATCTTGTTTGTTGTCGACGTAGCTGTAGACGGTCATGGTTCCGACGCCGAGGTGTCGAGCGAGCTTCGGCATGGAGAGCTCATCAAGGCCGTGGCTGTCTGCGAGCTCGATGGCAGCGTCGACAGAGCCCCGATCTACTGGTGGATCCTCACCCCACGCAAGTGTCGGCGTCGGTTGTCAACTATACGAAACATGTGCAACACTAAAGGAATGGTGATGCCAATCGAGTCTGCACCAATACCGAAGGCGACGCTCCCCGAACTCGACGTCCCATTTTGGGCGTGGGCCGTCGTCGCCTTCAGCGTGATGATGATCTACGTCGTGACGATGGAAAACGGCGCGCTGCTCGGGTCGATGGCCGAGACGCTGCACGAGTTCTTCCACGACGGCCGCCACATCGTTGCCGTCCCCTGCCACTGACCGGGGAACAGGGCCGGAACCGATCGGTGGACGGATCGCCGTGCTTGGCTACTTGAAGAACGGACTGATCGCAGGGCTGAGCGGCGGCCTCGCCGCGGCGCTGTTCATGGTCACGTTCGGGCGAGGTCCGATCAACGACGCCATCGCCCTCGAGAACAGTGCTGCAACAAAGGTCGAGGCCGGCCACGTCCACGAGGACCTGTTCACCCGCGGCGTTCAGGAGATCGGCGGTGCGATCGGCCTGCTGGTCTTTGGCATCGGCATCGGCCTCATCTTCGCCGTCGTTCTCGGGGCGACAGCCCCGCTGCTTGGTACAAGACACCCGTTCGGGGCGAGCCTCCGCCTCGGGGCGCTGGGGTTCTGGTCGGTGGTCGTCATCCCCTTCCTCAAGCTCCCGGCGAACCCGCCGGCCGTCGGCGACCCCGACACGATCAACCAGCGAACGATCCTCTACTTCGCCGTCCTCGCTGCGTCGATCGCCTTGACCGTCTTCGTCGCTCAACTGATCCACCGCTCGACCAGGAGCGCGGTGGCGACCGGCTGGATCGCGGCCATCGTCTACACCGTTGGCCTTGTCGCCATCTTCGCCGTTTTCCCCGACAACCCCGACGCCGTCACGGCTCCCGCCGACCTCATCTGGCGTTTCCGGCTCTCGTCGCTCGGCGCGCTCGCCTCGCTCTGGGCGGCCGTCACGCTCGCAATGGGCACGCTCATGGAGCGACAGGCCAGGATAGACGCCGGCCAGATCGCCGGCGCCGCCGCGCCTGCCGCGCGCTGACGCCCGCCGGTCGGCGCTCAGACCAGGTCAGCTCGCTGGTTGGCGGTAGGGAGCCGAGCTCGGCGCATGGATCGACCCGTCGGTGATGGCGGAGTACAGCTCGATGTGGCTTCTGGCGGTGGCCTCCCACGAGAAGCGAGCGGCCGATGCCGGCCCTGCGGACCCCAAACGACGCCGGAGACCTGCGTCGTCGATCAGCCGCCGCATCGCCGCTGCGATCGAGCCGGCATCACCAGCTGCGGTCATGAGGGCGTTCGTCCCGTCCTCAAGGAACTCACCGAACACCTCGATGTCGGAGACGAGCACCGGGAGCCCGGCGGCCTGCGCTTCCAGGATGACGAGGCCCCACCCTTCGTTGAGCGACGGAAAGACGAAGCTGTCGGCGGCGTGGAACCATGTCGGCAGCTCGTCGTCGGGAACGGTCCCGAGCATGACGACGTCCGTCCCCAGCTCAAGACCAAGCGACCCGAACGAGGCGAGCACGGCCTCCCGATAGGGGGTGTAGTCCTGGAAGGAATGACCACCGACGACAGCGAGCACAGGTGACGCCGACGGGCCCTTGCCGGCCTTGACCGCCGCCAGGGCCTCGATGAGATGCTTCGATCCCTTGCGGGGCTCGATCCCGCCGACCGTGAGGAACAGGTGACGATCAGCGACGCCGAGCCGGTCGCGGCATGCAGCGGCCGCCGTCGGGTCGACGTTGGCGGCGGCGAACCGTTCGTGGCGGACGCCGTTGGTGATCATCGTCGCCTCGACACCGTAGTCGGCCCACAACTGGCGGCGCCACATCTCGCTCACGACGACGACGTGATCCGGCTCGGTGATCGCCGCGGCCTGGCAGTCGATCAGGGCCTGGGTCGTGAAGTCGTCGACGTGGTGGACGGTGCGGACGAGCGTGACGTCGGCCCCCGGCGAGCCAGCTTTGCGTACGGCATTGGCGGCTCGGGCTGAGATGCAGTCCTGGGCGTGGACAACGGTGAACCCCGGCATGAGGTCGGCGAGTCCCTGCTGCATCGCACCGATCCAGGCGAACACCCGTTCCTCGAGCGTGTCCTGCCTCGGCGGTGCCGGGATCACGACGACCGGCACGTCGACCCGACGGAAAAAGCCTTGGTCGGGATCGCCCATCGCGACGACCGTGGTGTCGACGCCGAGAGCGCTGAGCGACTCGGCCAGCTCCAACGTGTGGACGACCCCGCCCCGAGGCTTCGTCGAGTAGGTCGTGATCGCGACCCGATCGCTCATCGCGTCGACGCCACCAGCTCAACGGCGAGATCCTCGAGGACAAGTGCCGGGTCACGGGTGACGACCGCTGCGGCGGCCAAAGCGGCCCTGGCCGCGGTCTCGGTGACCAGGCAACCGGCTTCGGTCAGGACGCGTCGCTGACGCTCGAAGCCCTGCGGGTCACGCTCGGTCCCGAGCACGTAGGCGACGACGGCGGCCCCCGACTTGACAATATCGGCGGCGACCGGGGCCAGCAGACCGGCCGGATCAGGGTGCGCGCCGTCGCCGATCACCACGTCGATGATCACGACGGCGACGGTCGGGTCGGTCACCTGGGCTCGCAGGAAGGAGATCCGGGCCTCGGGGTCGATCATCGGGTGGGGTCGGCCCTCGGTGTACTCCTCCTCACCGAGGTCGAGGCAGACGTGGGCACCGTCGGGTTCCGGGAGTGCCCAGCCGGCCTCGAGCGGGGTGTTCGAGTGGATCGGGCCGACGTGGCGGCTGGCGATCGTCATCGCTTCGTAGCACAGGGTCCCCCCGCTGAAGAGCCCGACCAGACGCCGTCGGGTCGGGAACAGCGACGCGACGACCGTTGCGAGTCGGCCATCAAGGTCGCCGATGGTATCGGGCGGTTCCGACCCGAGACGGCCCATCGTCTCGACCACGCCCTGTTCGAGGGTATTGCAGACGACGACCCCACGGTCGACGACGACCGGCTCACGGAGACCGATCATCGATGCAACGATCGGCTTGGACCGCGGCGGCCCGAGGAGCGCTTCGGCAACAGCCGGGGTCGGAGGCTTCGAGACGACGAGGATCGCCTCGGTCCCGTCGTCGGCGTCGAGCGCCTCGATCGCCGAGGTCGCCATCAGGCCCCCGACCGCCTCGGAGAGATCCCGCCCGCCGAGCCCGATCACATGCGAGACGCCGATTCCCCAGCGGTCGAGCAGGCTCATCGCCTCCTGGGCGCCGGTCCCGGCCGCGGCGACGATGCCGACCGGCCCTCGACTGACGCGGTTGGCGAATGCGAGCCCGGCCCCGCCGAGCATGGCCGTGCCCGCTCCCGGACCCATCACCAGGCGCCCGAGGGAGCGAGCCCGTCGCTTCAACTCGATCTCGGCGTCGAGCGACACGTTGTCGGAGAACAGGAGGACGTCAAGGCCGGCGGTCATCGCCTTGTGGGCCTCGAGCGCGGCGTAGGGGCCGGGAACCGAGACGATCGCCAGGTTGGCCCCCGGTGCCGCCGCCACGGCTTGGCGGAGATCGGTCACAGGTTCGGCGCTGTCGGGGCCCGAGCCGGTGTCGGCGACGGCCGTGAACAGCGAGTCCTTGCCACGCTCGAGAGCCGCGGCGACCGCCGGGCCCTCACCACGCGCTGCGAGCACGAGATCGTTGGCCTTAGCCTCGATGGGCTCGAAGCCCTCGTCGCCGAGGACCGCGACATTGGCCGGCGTCGCCATCACCGCCGTGGCCCAGGAGACGCCGTCGACATCGAGCATGGCCCGTGTCGCTTCGAGGAGCCGGACGCTGTCCTTGTAGGAGTCGGCGAGGACGAGGCGATCCAGCGTTACAGCGTCGGTATCGGCGCCGTCCACCGTCATGATGCCGCCGCCCCGGCACCCCCGGCCCCTGCGACGATCCGGGTGCCCCTAGCCCCCTCGATCACACCCGCCGGCCGGTCGAGCGTCGTGTCGACGAGCTCCGGCGTCGTGATCGCCGAGACCCGGCCCGGAGCCGTCGCGAAGTTGATCGCCGCCTGGACCTTCGGGCCCATGCTGCCAGGCGGGAACTGGCCGTCTTTCATGTGTCGCTTCGCCTCGTCGATCGTCATCTCCTCGATCGTCCTCTCGGTCGCGGTCCCGAAGTCGAGCTTCACCGCCGGGACGCCCGTGACCATGACCAGGGCCTCCGCGTCGGCGGCGTCGGCGATGCGCTCGGCGGCGAGGTCCTTGTCGATCACGGCGTCGATCCCCCGGTAGGCACCCTGTTCACCGGGCACCACCGGGATCCCGCCACCGCCCGCGGCAACGACGATGTAGCCGGCAGCGACGAGGGTGGCGATCGCCGCCGCTTCGATCGGCGCCTTCGGCAGCGGTGACGCGACGACCCGGCGGTAGCCGCGGCCCGCGTCCTCGACCATCGTCCAAGACCGCTCGGTGGCGAGCGTGGCCGCCTCCGCTCGGGAGAAGAAGGGCCCGATCGGCTTCGTCGGGCAGGAGAACGCGGGGTCGTCGGGATCAACCTCCATATGGGTGATCACCGAGACCGCCCCCGGGATCTCGTCGCCGCAGATCTCGCTGAGGGCGAGGCATATCAGGCTTCCGAGCGCCCCCTGGGTCATGGCACCGAGCGCGAACAGGGGTAGCGCCGGCACGAGCCCGGCCGATTCCTCTTGCTGGATGGCGAGGTTGCCGACCTGGGGGCCGTTGCCGTGCACGATGACGATGCGCCACCCCTTCCTCACCAGCGACCGGACTGACTTCGCCATCACCTTCGCGTTGTCGTACTGCTCGTCGAGCGTGCCCAGCTGGTCCACTCTGCTCAGTGCATTGCCACCGAGGGCGAGTACGGCTATCTCTGACATGCAGACTCTCTTCGGCCGAGCATCATCGCATAGCATATGAGCTTTTCCTATAGTAAAGATGGCGTGACAGCATGACAAGCCCGAGCGTGCTGGTTCGGGGCGGACGAGGAGGTGTGCAGTGGCCGAACCCGGTGGCGAAACCGATCGCTCCATCGCTGAGCTGAGGGCTGTCTGGTCGATCTCGGAGCAGCGGCTGTATCCGCTGGCGACGACGGCCACCGACCTCTACCAGGCCGCCGTGCCCCTCGTTCGCAGCCTGGCCGACGTGCTCGCCGATGTTGCGAGCCATGACGATCTCAGCCGGCGATGGACGAACCGAGCCGACGCGCTGGCCGCCGCCGAGGCGCAGAGCGGGTTTGCGATGCCGTCCAGGCTCGCGGCCGACGATGTGCTCGGCGCCGCATTCGCCCTCCGCGATCGTGAGTTGGCGGCCCAGCTGGAGCGGGCCGACCGACGGCAGCGTGTCGAGGCCGCGAGGGATGAGAGCAGCGAGTGGGCCGTCCTCCATCGACGAGGCGACATCGAGCGAGGGCTCGCCGATCCCTACCAGTCGATCGAGTTCCACCTGGCGACATGCCTCGCACTGGTGTCGACCGTCGAGCAGGATCCGTCGACGGCCAGGCCGAACTACGTCGTGTCGGTGATCGAGATGGACGCCGACGGTGTCGACGTCGTCAACATCGACGTTCCCGGAATGGACGATCGGGAAACGACAGACGTCGGTACGTTCGAGGAGAACGCCGCCGCCATGCGGGCCTTGATCCTCGACCGGGCCGCCGGCGGATCCGAAGGTTGAGCCGATCGCACCGCCGATCCCCGCGTTTCCTTTAGTAGACGACTTGGCGCCCGTCATGATAAGAATGGATACGCCCAGACCGAGGGGAGAAACATGGTCGGAACGCCAACGACAGGTATCGACGACGCTGCTGACCAGGAACGACTCGCGAGCCTGATCATCGATCTCCAGAGCCGGGGTTTGAAGGTCGAGACCGCCCTCGAGAAGCGTCCCGGCGGTGCCGGCCCGTCCGACGCCGGCATGATCTGGGTCGAGGGAACGGCCGTGACCGTCCCGGTCGACGCCGACTTCGTCACCGGAACGCCCTACACGCTCCGGGCCGATGACGACGGCGGCTTCGGGATCTACGCCGACGGTCGACGTCTGGCCGACGCCGCCCCGGCCGACCGTCCTCGCTACTACGACCTCACGACCGACGACGGCATCCCGTACTGGCAGCTCGCACTGCTCCATCTCGACTCGCTCGCCAGCACCGTCCTGCAGACTTGCGCCTACTGGGGCAACGAGGACCAGTGCCACTTCTGTGGCATCGGCCTCTCCCTCGACTCCGGCCACACGGTGGCGGTGAAGCGCCCCAACCACCTGGCGGAGGTGGCGGTGGCGGCCAAGGAGCTCGACGGCGCCGTCGACGTAACACTCACAACCGGGTCGACCTACGGCGCCGACAAGGGAGCGCTCTACATCTCCAAATGTGGGCAGGCGGTGAAGGAGGCCTCCGGGCTGCCCGTCGAGGTGCAGTTCGAACCACCGGACGACCTCGCCGTCATCGACCAGGTCGCCGACCGGGGAATCGACTCGGTCGGCATCCACATCGAGACCTTCGATCCAAAGGTGCTCGCTCGGATCGCGCCGCCCAAGTACCGGACGGGCATCGACCGCTACTTCGAGACGTGGGAGTACGCCGTCGAGCGGTTCGGCGAAGGACAGGTGTCAACCTACGTCATCCTCGGCATGGGTGAGGACCCCGACCTCATCATTGAGGGCTGCCAGCGGGCGGCCGACATCGGTGTCTATCCCTTCGTGGTCCCGCTCCGACCGGTGCCCGGGTCGCTGCTCGGCGACGCCAGCCCCCCGCCGGCCGACTACGTCGACCGGGTGGCGAGGAGCGTCGCCCCCTACCTCGTCGCGCGTGGCCTCACCGCCGACAAGGTCAGCGCCGGCTGCGCCCGCTGTCAGGCCTGCTCGCCCGTCGGCGCGCTGGAGCAGGCGCTGAAGCTCGGCGAGTCTCGCCGGCTCATCCCCGTGCGCCCGGTGTAGGGTAGCGATGAGTCGGATCGTCTGCTGGAATGCGCGGTCGGCTCATGACAAGAGCTGGCACTTCTCGATACGGCACCGGGTGTTCGTGGAGGAGCAGCAGATCATCCCACTGACCGACATCGACGAGTGGGACCGGGAGCAGGGGACGGTACACGTGGTCGCCTGCCGAGACTCCGGTGTCGCCGGCACCGTGCGCCTCTACCGCACCGACGACGACGGCGGGTGGAAGGGCGACCGGCTGGCCGTACTCCCCCAGCACCGGGCGACGACGGTCGGTGCTCGCCTCGTCCACCACGCCGTCTCGACGGCGGCGTCGCTCGGCGGGCGATCGATGGGCGCGTTGGTCCAGGTGCAGAACGTCCGGTTCTTCGAACGAATCGGCTGGAAGCGGTGCGGTCAGGAGCTCGCCTACTTCGGCCTGCCCCACCAGCCGATGGTCTTCGACCTGTCGACTGCAGCGGCGCTCGACGTTCGGCAGGTGCCCCCAGACGCCTACCTCGAGCTCCCTGCAAACCGCTACGACCCGAGTCCGCTCCTGGCGGCGACCGAGCTAGCCGCTGAGGGGATGGGTATCAGGCACTAGCGATGGAGCCAGAGGCCGGTGATCGCCTCGGACGCCAGATCCATGAAGTCAACGACGTCGCCACCGGCTGTGAGCGACAGCGTCGTGCCGTCGTCGACGACGCCGACCGCCTCCGCTTCGAGATCGTGCTCCCGAAACAGCGCACAGCACGCATCGACGGCGTCAGCAGGGACGGCCAGCCAGAAGGCGTAGGTCGGGAAGCAGACGAGCCACCGGCCGAGGTTGGTGTCGCCGGGGGCCGGCAGGCGGTCGAGATCGATCCGGGCACCGCGCTTCGTGTACTCGAGCAACATGGCGAGCGAGCCGATCGGTCCTGCCATGCTCACATCCTTCGCGGCGACGGCAAGGCCACTCCGCGCGGCCTGATCGAGCAGCCGGATGTCCCGGGCGAGGCGAGGCGCCTGGTTGTCCAGGGACGTGAAGAAGGGAAAGTCCGTTCGCATCTGGCCATCGAGGCTGCACACGAAGACGAGAGCCTGTCCCGGTGTGACGTTGGCCATCGAGAGCACGTCCGTCACCTCGCCAATGGCGAATGCGGACAGAGCGACATCGCCATCGGAAGGGGTCAGGTGCCCGCCGACGATCGGGACCTCGTAGATCTCCGAGGCGTCGCGCATTCCCCGCATGATCTCCTCCGCCAGATCGGGCGGCCCGACGACGGTGTTGACGATGGCCAGCGGCACGCCGCCCATCGCGGCGACGTCGTTGACATTGGCGAGCACCGCCGCAACGCCGGCTCCATACGGGTCGGCCGCCACGAACGGCGGAAAAAGGGCCTCGCCGCAAACGACGACCTGCCGGCTGCCCTGTTGCCCGGCGCCCACGGCTACGATGGCACCGTCATCACCCGGCCCCGTGATGGGGTCGCTCGTATCGAGAAAGTCGGCGATCAGGCCGATCGGCGCCTTGCCGGTCAGCCCGGTATGGGCTCGTAACGACGCACGCAAGGATGCGAGATCGAGCGCCGTCTCCTGGGGTGCTCCTACCATGGCCATATCGTATAGTGGATATGTTCTGTCGGTCGAGAAACAGAATCATTGACGGAGGAGATCATGGCCCCCGACGTTGTTCGTGAAGCGCACTCCGACACCCCACCCCTCGTCGAGCTGCCGACCGAGGTCGACGTGATCAACATCGGCCTCCCGATGTTCAGCGCCGCGCTCCGCGATCAGGGCACGACGGTCACCGACGTCGAGTGGCGGATTCCCGGTGGCGGTGAGCCCGAGGTCGTCGCCGCCCTCACCCACCTCGCCGGTCCGGCCAGTGCCAAGGTCGAAGCGGCCAACGCCGAGGTCGTTCGCCGCCTCAACGACGGCGTGCCCATGCTCGCCGGCATCGAGTCGGCAGCCGACGTCGTTCCTGGCATCGACGACCGAACGGTCCTCCATTGCGGGCCTGCGATCTCCTGGCACGACATGTGCGATCCCCTCCAGCGGTCGGTCCGCGCCGCCGTGCTCGCCGAAGGCTGGGCCGAGACCCGGGATCGGGCGACCGAGATGGTCGTCGCCGGCGACGTGCGACTCCGGCCGGCCAACGAGCACTCGACGGTCGTGCCGATGGCAAGCGCCATCGGTCCCAGCGCACCCGTCTACGTCGTCGAGAACGAGAAGGGGGGTGTTCAGGCGTATTCGAGCCTCAACCAGGGTTCCGGTGAGGTCGCCTGGTTCGGGGTCGAGACCGATTCCGCCGTCGAACGGCTGACATTCCTCCGCGACGCCGTCGGGCCGGTTGTTGCCGAGGCCCTGGCCGGCCTCGGGCCCGTCGACGTGTTCTCCCTGGCAGCGCAAGGCGTCACGATGGGCGACGACGTGCACATGCGGGTCCAGGCGACAACCAACCTCTTCCTGAGGGACCTGCTCCCGTACCTCGTTCGATCCTCTCGCACCGACGCCCCCGACGTCGCGTCGTACCTCAGCGGGAACCACCTCATGTTCCTCAACGTCGCGATGGCGGCGGCGAAGACGCTTGTCCTCTGGGCGGGTGAGGTCGAGGATTCCAGCATCGTGACGACGATGGCCCGCAACGGCACCACCTACGGCGTCCGGCTGTCGGGCTCCGAGTCGAGTTGGTTCCTCGCACCGTCGCCCCAGGTGCAGGATGCGCTCTACTATCCCGATCAGGGGCCAGAAACGAGCGCACCCGACATCGGCGACAGTGCCGTGCTCGAGCTGGTGGGCCTGGGGGGTCCTGCCGCTGCCAACTCGCCAGCCGTCGCCGGGTTCCTCGGCGGCCGGATGAGCGACGCCATCCGGGCCACCAGGAACATGCAGAAGATCTGTGCCGGCGAGAGCCCGCGGTTCCGGCTGCCGATCCTCGACAACGTCGGAACGCCGGTCGGCGTCGACGCTCGACTGGTTGTGGAGTCCGGCATCACTCCGGCCGTCAACACCGGCATCGTGCACGTGAGTGACGGCAGCGGGCAGATCGGGGCCGGTGTCGCCTGGGCGCCGATCGAGTGCTTCGTCGATGCCGTCCTCGACCTCTCCGCCCGGCTCCGCTAGGTGGTACTCAATGGCCGGAACTCTCAACATTGCGTCAAGTTCGAGAGTTTCGGCCCCCGATAGCCGAAACTCGAGGCGCCGGGCACCGTCCCGGCGCACCTAGGTGAGCGACGCCCCGGCCGACGATCGAAGCCGTCTGCGGCTCCGCGCCGGTTCGATCGGTCGTGGAGCGCTCGAGTTCCTGGTGTCGACGCAGACCGCTGTCGTGCAGGACGACTTCCGGCACGGGTTCTACCTCGCCACCGACAATCGGGTCATCGCCGTGGTCGGCGATGCCGTGTCGGACGGGCCGCTGTACATCCGCATCGAGGGCTCGATCCCCGCTCCCGCCGTCGGGACCAAGGTGCGGATCGTCGACGGGCGAGCGATCGTCGGCTTCGAGTGGGAGCTGGCCACCGGAACGAGCAGGCGCTATGCCCCGACGTTGCCGGTATCGTCGGCCGGCCTCGGCCTCCTCGAGCACATCGAAGCTCCGGCCCCTCCCGACCTGCGGGCGATGTGGCCCGTGGTCGAGGCGGCCGCCCGGCGGGGTGATCGGCGCCGCGTTCGCGACCTGGTCGCCGGCCGGGGGCGGGGACTGACCCCGGAGGGCGACGACGTGCTCGCCGGCGCCTTCCTCGTGTGGGCCATGGTCGAGCGGCAGCGGCCGGATCTGGTCGATCTCGCCGCGACTGCACCGACGACGATCCTGAGCAGGGCGTTCCTTCGGTGGGCGGCCGTCGGCGAGAGCGTCGCCGAGCTCCACGACCTGCTCTGGATCGCCGGCCGCGGGCGATGGCACGAGCTCGCCCTCGCTCAGGAGCGGGTGCGGGCGATCGGCGGCTCGACCGGCGCTGCCATGCTCGCCGGCATCAGGCTTGCGGTATCCAACCCCGGCAGCGGGTGCCGGCCGGACGACCCTGCTTGACTCGCACCGGCAGAGGCTATCGGATACGATAAGCGGCGTCTCCTATCCGATTTCATCAAGCTAGTCGGTGCTGTACCTGGGCGCCGCTCAGTCGACCGGAGGTCGCGATGCAAGCTGGACCCTGGCCCGACCGGCCATCGTTCCTGTCCCTGCCCGAACGACCAACCAAGCCCCGCAACGCCGGCCTGACCCACGTACTCGACAAGGGCCTCCCACTCGACGCGTTCGAAGCGACGCTCGACGGCGTCGGTCACCTCATCGACGTATGGAAATTCGGCTACGGCCTGGCCTACGTCGATCGCCAGGTCGAGGAGAAGCTGAAGGTTCTCGATCGTGCGGGGGTCAAGGCCTGTCCCGGCGGCACGCTGGCCGAGATCTGCTGGCTACAACGCTGCTCGACGCAGTACCTCGACTGGTTGGCTCGCTGCGGCTTCGGGTGCGTCGAAATCTCCAACGGGGCGAGCGGGATGCCGGCCGAGGCGAAGCGTCACCTCATCGCCGACGCCGCAGGACGGGGCTTCGAGGTGTTCTCCGAGATCGGCAGCAAGGACCCCGACCTGATCGTCGAGCCCGACGTCTGGGTCGACGAGGCGGCCCGGGATCTCGACGCCGGAGCGAGCTGGATCGTCGCCGAAGGGCGCGACAGTGGGACGGTCGGTCTGTACAACTCCGAGGGCGACGTTCGCACCTCGCTCGTCGACGCACTGGAGACCTTGAGCGCCGAGACCCAGGTGATCTACGAGGCACCGCTGCGGGCCCAGCAGGCCTGGCTCATCCGCCACATCGGTCCGAACGTCAGCCTCGGCAACGTCCCGGCCGGGGAGGTGCCGAGCGTCGAGGCGCTCCGACTCGGCCTCCGGGCCGACACCATGGTTTGGTCGTCGAACCGCGTGGAAGACCAGTGTTCGACCTAGACGTCGACGCTCCAAACATCATGCCGTCGCGATATCGGCAGGTGACGACCGCGACAGTCGCGAGCCTCGATCCCGACGAGCTCCGGACGCACTTCTCCGATCGCGAGGCCTACCGGCGGAGCCGGTTCGTCGTCGCCCGCAACGGAGACCGTCAAGCCCTCGTCGAGCTGGCCCGATCCGACGACGATGCGCTGTTCTCTCTCACGGTCGGGGCCAGAACAATCGCCGGGGCCGACGAGTGCGTCATGGTCACCGACCCGGCGGTCGACTGCGGCAACAGCTCCCATCTGGCGGCCGTTGCAGCCGAACACCCCGAAGCCCGTTGCGTCATCGTCGAGGGCCGCTACGAGCACATCAGCTTCCTGATGAACCCGACCCCGATCGAGATCGAGGTCCTCGACATCGTCCCCCCGGAGCCGTCGAAGCTGGTCGACCAGGCCAGGCGGGTCCTCGATCTCGCCGAGGACTTGCCTCCCATCATCCTCCGGCCGACGCTGATCGACAGCCGGGCGCTGCTCGCCGAGGAGCAGCCGACGGCCCGGTCGGTGCTCGTCCCGTGCCGTGGGGGTGGGGTCGACGTCGCTGATATTGAGGTGTCCTATCTCGATGAGCGGCCCGCCCGGAGGACTTGGGCCCTGCTCGGCTGCCAGCGATCGCAGCAGATCCACCAGTGGTTCTACCTCGAGGAGGCCGAGCATCAGGTCGACATCTGTCCCCGCCGGTTCATCGACGATGCGCCGTCGACTGCACCCTTGCTCGGTCGCTGCTGCCTCCGGGAGGAGGGCGTCGAGACCCGCGGGTCGGTGGCCTTCGTTCCCTGGGGTTCGTCGCTCGGCGAGGTCCGTCAGGCGCTGGAGCAGATCGTCGACGCCCAGGACGTGACGTGGACGCATCTCTGATCGACTCCAGGATCTACGGCCACAACTGGGCAACGCCCGAGTCACAGTCGATGTTCTCCGAGCGGTCGCGGCTTCGACGGTGGCTGGCGGTGGTCACAGCTCTCGCCGGCGCCCAAGCCGATCTCGGGATCATCCCGGCGTCGTCGGCAGCCGCGATCGCTGCCATCGACGCCGAGCAGCTCGACATCGACGCGATCGCGGCGGGGACCCGCCAGACCTCGCACTCGACGCTCGGGTTGATCCACGTACTGCAGGACATGTTGCCGGCCGAGGCGCGGGAGCACGTCTATCACGGCGCGACCGTGCAGGACGTGTCCGACACCGCGATGTCGCTCGAGGTCCGGGAGCTGACGACAGCGGTCGGGCGAGATCTCTGGGCGATCGAGGGGGCGCTTGTCGACCTCGCCGAGCGGCACCGGACCACGCCGATGCTCGGGAGGACCCACGGGCAGCCGGGGGCGCCGATTTCGTTCGGGTACAAGGTTGCGACCTGGGCCGACGAGGTCGGTCGGAGCCTCGAGCGGTTGCGCGACGGCGGACGACGCTGGCACGTCGGCCAGCTCGCCGGCGCCGTCGGGGCGATGGCCTTCCACGGTGCCGACGGCCCTGCCCTCCGGGAGCGGTTCTGCGCCGAGCTCGGCCTCGACGCGCCGCTGATCTCGTGGACGACGACCCGGGACCGGCTTGCCGAGTTCGCCGCCACCCTCGCCATCGCCGCGACGACGCTGCAACGCATCGCCAACGAGGTCTACAACCTCCAGCGGGGTGAGATCGGGGAGCTGGCCGAGGCGACGAGCCCGTCGACGATCGGCAGCATCACGATGCCCCACAAGCGCAACCCGGAGAACAGCGAGCAGATCATCGTCCTCGGCAGGATCATCCGGGCCCTCGCCGCCACCGTAACCGACACCATGGCCGGGGAGCACGAGCGTGACGGAGCTACATGGAAGGGAGAGTGGCTGGTCGTCCCCCAGCTCGGCCACCACGTGCTGGCCTCGCTCTCACTGTCGGCCGCCCTGGTCGACGGCCTGATCGTCAATGAGCGCCGAATGCGGGACAACCTCGATCGGTACGGGTTCGCAGACTCCCAGGAGCTGCTCCGCCGACTCAGTACCCGGTTGGGCAAGCACCGGGCGCAGGACGAGCTCGGCCGCGCCTACCGTACCGCGGCCAAGACCGGAGCTCCGATCGACGAGCTGCTCGCCGCGATTGCGACCGAGGACGAGCTCGACGGCCTCAGCGAGCCGGCACTCGGATCGGCGCCGACGATGGTCGATGAGGTCGTCGCAGCCGTCCGGGCCAGGCGGGCGAATGAGGATCCGTCGTGGACCTAGCCCGACCCCGGGTTGCGCTCGGTCGCTTCCCGACTCCGCTGCACAGCGACGATGCGGTCGAGCGCCTGCTCGGCGTCGACCGGCTGCTGATCAAGCGGGACGATCTGACCGGCTTCGGCTGGAGCGGCAACAAGGTCCGGGCCGTCGAGTACCTCCTCGGCGACATGCTCGCCGCCGGGGCGACGAACGTCGTGCTCGCCGCTGGTCCGACCTCGAACCTCGCGGCGACGATGGCGAATGCGGCGAGGCGCCACGGGCTCGCAGTCGACCAGTACGCCTACGGCACCGAGCCGGCCGAGCCCCCGCCGGCGCTGCTCGTCTGTCGCCGGCTCGGGACGTCCGTCCACTTCACCGGCTCCGACGACCGGGCATCGATGGATCGCCACGCCGCAGAGCGGGTTCGGTGCCTCGACCTGGCCGGCGCGACGCCGTACCTGGTCCCCCGGGGCGGCGCCAGCGAGATCGGGGCGCTCGGATTCGCCGCCGCGGCGGCCGAGCTCGACGAACAGCTGCTTCATGTAAGCGCCGAGCCAGGCACCGTCGTGCTCCCGGTCGGCTCGGGCGGCAGCATCAGCGGCCTCCTTGTCGGACAAGCGCTGCTCGGTGTGACCTGGCCGGTCGTCGGCGTTGCGGTTTCGAGGCCGGTCCTCGAGACCGTCGCCGTCGTTCGCAAGCTCACCGAGCGCGGCGCGTCGATGCTCGGTCTGCCGCAAGGCGATGTCCCCGAGCCGACCATCGTCGACGGGCGTGGCGCCGGCTTCGGCCGTCCGGAACCAGCCGAGACCGAGCTGGCGATCGCGATCGAGGCAGCAAGCGGGCTCCTCGTCGACCCGGTCTACAACGCCAAAGCCCTGCGGTGGCTCGCCGACGCCCACGTCGAAGGACCGGTTCTCTACTGGCACACCGGCGGCTCGCTCGGCGTCGCACAACGCCTGATAGCTGATGTTCGATAGGACGGATGGAACCATGCAACGAATCGCCGGACCATCGCAGGAGGCGCCAGCACAAGAACTGATCGACGCCGGCTTCGCGTGGGAAATCGCCGACGCCCCGCTCCTGCATCACGGCCTCAACGTCGCCGACCTCGGCCACGTGCTGGACCTCCGGGCCCGCGGCCTCGTCCCCGACGACGCGACCCGCGATCTGCTGACCGTCCTACTCGACGCGTACGCCACCGATCCGGCTGATTTCCCGTATCACGCCGAGTACGGGGAGGTCTACAACTCACGGGAGCGGGTGTTCGTCGACCGTATCGGCCGATCGGCCGGCTGGCTCCACGCCGGCCGGCCGCGACGGGAGGCGGCCCGGGTCGCGTTGCGCCTACTGCTCAGGAAACAGGTCGCTGAGCTGATCGCGTCGTTCGCCCGCTTCGCAGCGACGACATCGGCGGTGGCAAGCGAACACGCGTCGACGTTCATGCCCGATCAGACCTACCTCCAGCAGGCGCAACCGTCGACGTTCGGCCACTACCTGCTCGGGTTCGTCCCGCCCGCCCTTCGCGACAGCGACCGGCTGCTCCGGGCCCTTCCCGAGGTCAACCGGAGCCCCGGCGGGGCCGGCTGCGTGAACGGGAGTCGGCTGCTCGACGACCGAAACCGCATCGCCGACCTTCTCGGCTTCGACGACGTGATCGTCCACACCCGTGACGCGATGTGGCAGACGGACACGTTCATCGATGTCCTCGCTACCTGCGTCAGCGCCGTCGCCAATCAGGCGAAGCTCTCGGAGGACCTCGAGATCTGGTCGAGCCAGGAGTTCAACTACGTCGACCTGGCGGGGCCCTATACACGCGCCTCGGTGCTGATGCCGCAGAAGCGCAACCCGTACTCCCTGTCGATCATCCGTGGCGCGAGCGGCGTCATGATCGGCAGGCTGTCGGGGTTCCTGGCGGTTGTCAAGAGCCCGTCAGCCCGCAGCGACAACCTGATCTTCGCCTACGGGGAGATCCCTCGCGCCCTCGATTTCGCACGCAAGATCAGCGCCTTGACCGCTGCCGTCGTCGAGACGCTGACCGTCAACGCCGAGCGAATGTCATCGGAGCTCGATCGCGGGTTCAGCCAGGCGACAGACCTCGCGGAGTACGTCATGCTCAGCGCCGGCATCGACTACCGCACCGCCTACCTGATCGCAGGCGAGGCGGTCAGAAGGGCAAGCGCTGCCGGGCTCAGGGGCCGCGACATCACCTCGGCGCTACTCGACGAGGCGGCCCAGGAGATCGCCGGCCACGGCCTCGACCTCGACGACGCCGAGCTGGCGACCGCTCTCGACCCCCGCCTGATCGTCGCAACGAGGACCGCCCAGGGTGGCGCAGCTCCCGAGGAAGTCGAGGCGATGGCCCGGGACTTCATCGCCGAAGCCGAGTGCCTCGAGCGAGCGGCGACCGACGAGCTGGAGCGCTACCGCAACCAGGAGCGCAAGGTGGTCGACCAGGCGAAGGCCGTCGCCGCCGGCGATTCAACCTGATACTGGCACGTTCGCGCCCGCTGGCCGCCGGCGAGGTCGTGGTCGCGCAACACCGGTGCTCGTGCCTGATGCGGCCCTAGGCGGGCCGCAGCGCCATCCACACCGCCTTGGCCGGACGCTTGGTCGGATTGCGCCACCGGTGGTCATGGTCGGTGCGGAAGTGGACCGAGTCGCCGGTCGTCAGTCGGAAAGTCTGCTCGGCGACGTCGACCTCGAGCGTCCCGGAGAGGATGAAGATCAGCTCCTCGCCAGGATGGCGCAACGGCGACTCGCCGCTCGACGCTCCGGCGACGACCTCGGCGACGGCGGCGGCGACGAAGTACTGCCCGTACGAACCGGAGATGCCCTGCAGATCGATCCCCTGATGGGCGGTGTACACCTTCCGCCGCTCCGAGGCCGGGGTGTACACGACGTAGCTCGGGGTTTCGGTCTCCTCTTCGACGAAGTACGACACCGGCCGGTCGAGCGCGGCGGCGATCTTCAGCAGGGTGGTGATCGTCGGCACCATGTTGCCCTGCTCAACCTTGTGGATGGCCGCCGGCGAGACGTCCGAGCGGTCGGCCAGCTGCTGGAGCGAGAGCTGCCTGGCACCCCGAAGCTCCCGGATCTTGGGACCGATGGAGCTGACAACCTTGGTGTGTTCCTGCTCACCCAAGGGGACTCCCGTCTTGGGCTCCTTGGCGCCGGCCGATCGCCGTGTTCTCCTGTCTCCCTCCGAAGCCGGCTGGCTGCTCATAAGCTCGTGCACCTCGCACCGTCGACATCTCGAACTTCAGCCTTTGACTGTAGGGGAAAAGCTCGGTCGTGACCCCTTGCCCGGTCTCGCCCAGTTTGTCGTTTCAGAATCGGCCATGTCGGATAGTTGACAACGTGGTCGGGCGCGAATCAAACTCAGTCCTGAGACGCCGACACCGAAAGGGCTGGTATGGACGGCATACACGACATGGGCGGCAAGCACGGTTGGGGGTCGGTGACGATCGATCCTGACGAGCCGGTCTTCCGCACCAGGTGGCAGGGAAGGGCCTTCGCGCTCGGTGCGATGTCGATGGGCCTGTCGGGGACCAACCTCGATGCCTTCCGCCACGGGCTCGAGCGGCTCCACCCAACCGAGTACCTCAACGACGGGTACTACGGGCGGTGGATGAAGTGCGCCGAGCTGCTGCTCGTCGACAGCGGTGTCCTCCCGCCCGGTGCGGTCGAGGCCAGGGCCCGCCAGCTCCGGGGTGAGGACGTACCGACCCCCGAGCCGGTCACCGAGAAGAAGCCGAGCTACGAGCGCGGCGGGAGCGGCTCGCTCCGGGAGCTCGACAGCGAGCCCGCGTTCGCCGTCGGGCAGCAGGTCACGACGTCGTCGATCGGGAAGTCGGGCCACACGAGGCTGCCCTCCTACGTCAGGGGCCGGCGGGGCGTCGTCATCGCCCATCGGCCACCGGCCGTCCTCCCCGACGCCACCGCCCACTTCACCGGCGAGGACCCCCAGCACGTCTACACGGTCGAGTACGAGAGCACCGAGCTCTGGGGCCCGGACGCCGAGCCGGCGACGGTCCGCATCGACCACTTCGAGAGCTACATGGAGGACGCATCGTGACCGAGAAGACTGAACCCGCAGACATGCCGTCGATCGAGTTGCGAACCGAGGCGCTCGAGTCGCTACTCGTCGAGGCGGGACTGGTGACGCCGGAAGCCCTCGATGGGCTGATCAACCGCTACGTCGCCGACGTCGGACCGATGAACGGGGCCAAGGTCGTCGCCAAGGCGTGGACCGACGACGCCTACCGCCGGCAGCTGCTCGACGACGGGACCGCCGCCGTCGGCGAGCTTGGATTCGCTGGACCCCAGGGGGAGCACATCGTCGTCGTCGAGAACACGCCCGAGATCCACAACGTGGTCGTATGCACGCTCTGCTCGTGCTATCCCTGGCCGGTCCTCGGCCTGCCGCCCGACTGGTACAAGGATCCGGCCTACCGCTCGCGGATGGTCCGCGAGCCTCGAACGCTCCTCTCGGAGATGGGTCTCGACCTCGACGACGACGTCGACGTCCGGGTCTGGGACTCGAGCGCCGAGAACCGATACTTCGTCCTCCCCGAGCGCCCAGAGGGAACCGAGTCGATGTCGGAGGAGGAGCTGGCCGAGCTCGTAACGAGAGATGCGATGGTCGGCGTCGCCAAGGTGACGGCACCGTGAGCCTCGATGTGCTGAGCCTCGGTACAGACGGGGTCACCGCCCCACCCCGGACCAATGGTGAGCTGACCTTCGCCGCGCCGTGGGAGAGCAGGAGCTTCGCCATGGCCCTCGCCCTCGCCCAGCAGGGCCTGTTCACCCTCGACGAATTCCGCGACCACCTCATCGAGGCCATCGGCCGATGGGAGGACGCCGACCATGGCGACGAGCCCTACCACTACTACCGCCAGTGGCAGGAAGCGCTCGAGGCGATCCTCGCTGCCAAGCAGACCATCGCCGAGAGTGCGATGCGCGATCGGATCGGCGTGCTGGCGCAACGACCCCACGGGCACGATCACTAGGCCAGCGTGGCGGCCAAGCAACGATCGGTCTCGGCCACCTGGCAGGGCGGGTACCGTTGCGAGGTCCAAGCGGGCGAGTTCACATTCACGATCGACGAGCCGGTCGAGGCCGGCGGGACCAATCAGGGCCCGCAACCGACCGAGGTTCTGCTCGCCTCGGTCGCCTCGTGTTTCACCCTGGCGCTGTCCTACGCGGCCAGGAAGCGCGAGCTCGAGCTGACCCACCTCGGGGTCGAGGCAACCGGAATCTACGACGGGCCGCGTTTCTCGGCGATCGAGATCGCCGCCGACGTCGGCTGCGATCCATCGGAGCACGAGCGGCTGATATCCATCGCCGAACGGGTCTGCTACGTGACGAACACGATCAAGGGGACGCCCCCCATCACGATCTCTACCATCAACCCAAGGTTGACTGATCTCCAACCCAAATCTACGATACGAAACGAGCATAAAGGATAAGAGACGATCGCCGCCACGAACAGCCGGCAGACGGGAGCCTGCAATGAAGATCGTGATCATTGGTGGCGGCGCCGCAGGATTAGGCGCAGCTGGCGCCGCCAAGGGGGTCGATCCTGACGCCGAGGTCGTCGTCTACACCGAGTACGAGGATGTCGCCTACAGCCCCTGCGGGATCCCGTTCGTCCACGGCAAGGAGATCGACTCGTTCGACCGTCTCTTCTTGGCGACCAAGGAGCAGTACATCCAGTCTGGCATCGACGTCCACTACGAGACGACCGTCCGTTCGATCGATCGGGCGGCAAAGACCGTCGAGGTCGACGGGGAGGGTGCCGTCTCCTACGACCGCCTCGTGATCGCCGCAGGCTGGAACTACGCCGACCCCGGCGTGCCGGGAACCGACCTCTCCGGCATCTACGAGGTGAAGAACATCCGGCGGGCCATGGAGTGGGACGTGGTCCTCGACAGCACCAAGTCGGCGGTCGTCGTCGAGGCCGGCGCAATTGCGATGGAGATGGTCACCGCCCTCGTCCACCGCGGCATAGAGGTCACCGTCGTCGACCCCGGTCCCTGGCCGATGGCCGACGTGATCGACCCTGACATCGTCGAGCCGGTCAGGGCCGACTGGGAGAAACTTGGCGTCAAGATGCTCTGGGGTCACAAGGTCACAGAGCTCGGTGGCGGCACCGGAGCCCTGACCCACGTCGAGACAACCGACGGAACCATCGAGGCCGACCTGGCCATCATTGGAACCCACAAGGTCCCCAACAACCCCCTCGCCATGGCGGCAGGGCTGAAGCTCGGAACGACCGGCGGCCTGGTCGTCGACGCGACGATGCAGACGTCCGACCCCGACATCTACGGCGCCGGCGACTGCACAGAGATCCCGCACGGCGTCACCATGATCCCGCTCCAGGGTCTATCCGGCTCCCACGCCTACGCCCAGGGCAAGACCGCGGGGATCAACGCCGCCGGCGGAACGAGGGACTACCGACCGGTTTATGTGCCTTGGGGGATGCTCGCCGGGGAATGGATGATCGGCGGCGTCTCGTTCGGCGAAACGCTGGCAACCGCACTCGGCCTCGAGTTCCACTCCGCCACCGCCCAGGGCATCACCAGGGCCCGCTACTACCCGGGGGTCAGGCCGATAACGGTGAAACTCCTCGCCGATCCCGACGAGCTTCGCATCATCGGCGCCCAGATGGTCGGCGGTGAGGGGATCAAAGAGAGGGCCGACTTCCTGGCCATGGCCACGAGGGCCGGGATCACCGTCGAGCAGCTGGCCACGATGGAAAACGTCTACTCGCCGGCGATCGGGGCGCTGAACGAGCCGATCTCGGTCGCCGCCCAGAACCTGCTGGCATCCCTCTAGTTGTCCGATTGCAAGGAGTCGATTGTGAGTTTCAGCGGCTGGCTCAGAAAGAACTCGGAGCACTACCTCCTCATCGATGCCCAGAAGCAGATGGCGGCCAAGCACCAGCTCAATCCGCCGACCCCACCGCGCGGCATCCGCGACCGTTTTTGGCGACAGGTCTTCGCCCCCATTTACCGAGTCCTGCCATGGGGCTTTCGCAGCAGGATCATCCAGTCACTACCCGGATCCCACCGCCAGCGATGGCCGGAGCCCGAAGCGCCCCGGCGACCAGCGGTGTGAGGACCCGACCAGATCGAGGGGTTCGTCGACCCGTCGGAAGCATAATAACCTAGACAAGGAGGCCCACCGTGCCCAAGACTGTGACCATCGATCCCCCCGTCGAGGGAGACGTTCTATTCGACACCGAAGAGAAGGTGTTCCCCGACCATCAGGCGGAGCCAGGTGACAAGGCGTACGTGTTCATGCACACGGTGCCGTTCGAAGGCTCCGTCGGGCTCGTCAACATGCTCACCGCAACGCGGCTGCAACGGAAGGGCTTCGAGCTCACGTTCGTCCTGTACGGGCCCGGCGTGCTCATGGCTTCGGCTGCTCGGGGCTACCCCGCGGTCGGCCAGGAGGGCTTCCCCGGGAACCTCGGCTACAACAAGCAGCTGCGGACGCTGATCGACGAGGGAGCCAAGGTCTACGCCTGCCGATTCGCCATGGGTGCGCTCTACGGGATGCGCGAGGACGACCTCATCAAGGGCGTCACGCCCTTCAACCCGTTGGACGTGCTCGACGCCAATATCCAGGCCTGGAAGGACCGAGCCCTGGTGATCGCCACCTGGACCGTTTGAGCCGCGGCGTCCACCGGTATGGCACCGGCACGGGAGGGCGACTCCCCTGCCGGTGGACGACGCAAACCTGATTCGGATCGTCGTAGTCCCACGCGATCGCCGCAGCACTCCCCCGCCGGATTCGCGCGGTGATGGAGACCGTGTCGTCCTACATCCGGCACCCACTTCCGCGGCGTGGTGGCGGGCTGGCGGCGGCGGTTCAGGTGGCGGCGAGCCAGGCGCGTGCGTCGGCGCGGCTGCCGAAATAGGCGGTCGGGTATGTCGCCGGGCCTTCGAACACCGGATCAGCGCCGATTGCGGGCATGCCCTGGGGCATGAGGAACGCGAACTTGGCGACACCGACCGCGTTGTAACGCGGAATGATGTTCGCGTCGCGCCAGTCGCCATCCATGTTGGCCATGTCCATGCGGAACTGGACCGCGTCGACCAGGATGCCCGAACGTCGACATTGTTCGACCCCGCCGGCGAACCCCTCGAGCCAACGCTGGAACATCTTCTTGTCCATCCTGGCCGTGGCGTCGTACCACCGGATCTCGACGTAGTCGTCGTCTGGGTAGTCGATCATGGCTCCCCATTCGTCTTCGTACACGACGGTGGCGGTCATGGTGTCTCCTCGCAGGTCATGGTTGCTGTGGTCTCGAGCGGTTGTGCCGGTCATCCCGGATCGATGCCGAGTCGGGTACCGTCCTCGGCGTATGCCTTCAGGCGAACGGCGATCAGTTCGTGCCAGCCGCCGCTGAAGCCCTCCACCGTCGCGGGATCGAGCAATCCCGAGCCCCGCAACGTGAGCGACACCCGGCAGCCGTCCGCGGTGTCGACGAAGTCGAACTCGGTCACGGCGTAGGCCGGCCCGAGATGGAATGGTCCCGTGAGTTGGAGCCAGTGATCCTCTTCCAGTCCGGTCACGGTGGCCATCACCATGGCGCCACCCGACCAGTGCTCGACGAGCGCTCCGCCGAGCACCGGGTCAAGGGTCAGCGACGTCGCGTTCGACCGTAGGTAGGGATGACCCCACCACGCGCCAGGCGTCTGGGTCACGGCGCGGAACGCGGTGCCCACATCGCACGCGATGTCGACGTCGACGGCGATGTCGATGGCCGAGACCTCAGCGCTCATCGATTGCTCCAGTCGGTGTTTCAGCCCGAGGAGTCCGCCGGCCACCGAGGCAGACATCGGAGTGCTCCAACGCTCGTGGAGTCGCAACAGCGGCGCCACGTTCACATAGTGCCAACGCTCCCGCCCCCGCTTGCGGCTCGTCACCAGACCGGCGTCGGCGAGTATGCCGAGGTGCTTCATGACCGCGACGCGGCTGATCGGGAACCGGCTCGCGATCCCACCAGTCGTGCTCGGTGACAGCCGCAACACGTCGAGGATCTCTCGGCGCGTCGGGTCGGCAAGTGCTCGCCACTGCTGGTCGTCCCGCCCGTCGCCGACATGACCGGTTGACATACGCATACATGTAACCATAGAGTTACATGATCCCCCTTGGGGTGTCAACCAGGCCCCAGGCGACACGACGCCAGCAAGGAGCCCACCATGAACGCCGTCATCGTCCGCTACGAACTCGATCCTGACCGCCTCGAGGAACACCTCGAGTTGATCCGTCAGGTCTTCGACCACCTACGCGCCACGACCCCCGACGGCGTCCACTACGGGGTGATGCGCTCGGTCGACGGAACCTCCTTCACACATATCGGCGTCTACGAAGACGACGACGCACGGGGAGTCGCCGGCGGGAGTGCACCATTCCAGGCCTTCGTCGCCGAGATCGCCGACCGCTGCAAGGTCCCCCCGGTCGCAATCGAACAGACCGTCGTCGAGGGCTTCGCCATCTTCGCCAACTGACACCTCAGCGCAGCGATACCAAGCCACCTAGGCCCACTTCGTCGTTCGTTCCCCGGGGTCGGCCTGCAAGCGCGACGAGCGCTACTTCTTCTTGGCGGCTCGGGCAGCCTCGAGTGCCTCGCCGGCCCACTCGAGGAGCGAGGCGCCGTCGGCCAGGACATCGTCGGGGACCGACCAGTACGGCATCCCGTGCTTGTGGCTGCCGGCCGCGACGTATCGTGGCTCGGTCTCTGGGACAGCTCGAAGGAAAGCCGTACCGTCCCGGTCGACAATGGCGAACATCACGCCCGACTCGAAGAGTCCGTAGCCGCCGAACATTGCCTTGATCGTGACCTCGCCGAGTGAGATCAGGTCCTGACGTAGGGACTCGGCTCGTACGGACTTGTCCATACCGACGGGACTATAGTCTCGCAGGCGAGGTCGAGCCACCGGAGTGCGCCGACGCGTGGGTGCCGACCAGGCTCGATGGCGCCAGCCTGGATGCTCGTGTTCCACATCTTCTACCGACTGCTGGCCGACCGGGCTCGCCTTGCGGTCCGTTCTGGCCGCTCCAGTGGCACCCCGGACCACATGACGGCGGAGTTCAACGCGGGCGCTGCGACCACGCCGAGATTTCCGAGCCGCCGGAAACGGTACGCCCACTACTGCCTCCACAAGTACCTCGAACAACTCATACCCAACCCAGGGACATCACCGATCCCGCAACGCGACAGCCAACCGGGCGGTCTTCGTGCCACTCCTGAACCACACGACGTCGGCGTCACGGCTTCATAACGAGCGAGATGAGCGGTGGTGTCGCTAGATGGAGATCACCGAGACGTTTGGGTGTTGTACGGCGAGAAGTGTGACGTCGCCGGGGTCGTGGGTGACGACGGCGCCGCCCCCGAACCGGACTGCGGTAGCGACGACGAGTGCATCGATCGCCAACTCACTCCCCGCCCCTGCTGCGGCGAGCAGGTGGCCAGCGACACGGGCCATCCGTGCGCCGGTGGTTACGACCTGCGTGAACCCGCGGGCAAGGAGTCGATCGATCGCCTCATCGGTCCCTCCTCCGCGGTAAAGCTCCACAAGTACAGCTGCCGGGATCCGGACCGGAACGTTGCGGGTGTGCGCAATTCGCATGGCGGCCCGCACCAGTTGGTGGCGTGCGACACTCTGTTGCGGGCGAGCGAGTGCTGAGACCGCCTCGCTGTCGAGGACTAGGACGGCCACGCGTTGTCGATGTGTTCGACAAGACCCGACGGGACCTCCCCGAATTCGTCGTCGAGCTCGCTCAGGTACTCATCGAGCAAGTCTCGCTCGAGCTCATGAGCAACGGCTCTTGCGACGAAGCCACTGAGGCCGCGATCGCCGACCCGGGACTCGACACGCGCGGCGAGATCTTCGTCAACACTGACCGACCACTTGGTGACTGCCATGGCCTAATCCTACCACGGTAGGAATCCAACGGGAAGGTCCGGCGCCACCGAGCGGAAGTGGAGCTTCGTATCGGGACGACTCGCTCCCGTGCTGGATCGAGGCGCACTTAGGACACACAAGCCCCGCCCCGGAGTCGAAGTAGGTCGTCAATCGTCCACCGGATGGTTCGCAGACCCAGCCCTGCCAGCGGTCGCTACCGGAGTCGTCCCGATTCGATGGACGGACGCCAGCGACGAGCGACGCCGTGCTTCGCCGCCAGGTCGGCCGACCAGAGGTCAATGACGGCGACCGGGCTCTGCTCGGCGCCATCGCCGCAGCACTCCCCCACCGGCTTCGCAAGGGCTGGATCGTCACACCCGACACCCTGCTGCGGTAGCACCGTAAGCGCATCGCCCGCCACTGGACACAGCCTCCGACCCGCCACAGGGGGCGTCCGCCCACCAGCGCCGAGCTGCGTCAGCGGATCGTGCGTCTCGCCATAGAGAACCCGACATGGGGACACCGGCGCATCCAAGGCGAACTCGCCCGCCTCGGCCATGTCATCGCCAAGACAACCGTGTGGCAGATTCTCACCGACAACGAGATCGACCCCTCCCCGAACCGATCCCAGGTGACCTGGTCCGAGTTCCTGCACTCTCAAGCCGCGGTCGCCTGCGACTTCTTCACCGTCGACACCGCGTTTCTGCGCCGCTACTACGTCCTGGTCTTCATCAAGGTCCAAACCCGGAAGGTGTTCTTCGGCGGCGTGACGGCCAATCCGACCGGCGAGTGGACCACTCAGGCTGCCCGGAACCTGTTCATCAGCCACCCCGAACGCCTCGAAGACGCTCGTGCTCTCGTCCGTGATCGCGGCAGCCAGTTCGTCGCCGCGTTCGACGACGTCTTCCGAACCGAAGGATTCCAAATCCTCCGGACACCGGCGCGTACTCCGGTCGCGAACACGTTCGTCGAACGATGGATTGGCTCGATCCGACGCGAACTTCTCGACAGAACCATTATCTGGAACCGCCGACAACTCGAACGGCTCGTTGTCGACTACATCGCCCATTACAACCAGCATCGACCCCACCAGTCACTCAAACAACAACCACCCGCACCCGTCGATGACCCACCAGAAACCCCGGCGGCAACCGTGGCCGTCCTCCGAACCACCCGATGCGATGGGCTCATCAACGAATACCGAACTGCCGCCTGACCTGCAACGACGGACTTTCCGGGCGGCACAGGGTCGATTTGCCCGGGTACCGGCGTTCCGGACCGGCCAAGCCGTTCGGTAATGAGTCCATGTCGAGTGAGCGTGGTGGCGCTACCGGTAGACGTCACGGCGATGGCCGACTCGCACGACGTGAACCACCAGGCGCGCATCGATGACTTCGTAGAGGATCCGGTAGTCGCCAACACGCACTCGATACACCGAATCCTCCCCGGCAAGCTTGGTGCAGCCCGGGGGGCGAGGTTCATCCGCGAGGAGATCGATCGCAGCCCGCACTTTCTGCTGTTCGGCTCGTGGAAGCTTGGCAATCGACTTCACCGCACGACGGGCGACCTCGACGTGGTAGCGGCTCACTCGAGCCCCAGCATCGCCTTCACATCATCCCAGGGCACATAGTCGTCCTCGGCTCTGGCCGCCTCGAGTTCTCGACGATCCTCAACATCATCGGCGATCTCAACGAGACGATCGAACGCATCAGAGTCGATGATCACCGCCACCCGTCGCCCGCGACGCGTCACCGAGATCGGTTCACCAGAGCGACGGGACTCCTCGATCACTTCGGCAAGCCGGTTGCGGGCTTCGCTGACTGCCACTTCGCTCATGTACGAATCGTACAACTAGCCGACGCGATCCGCAACGCCCCAGGGGATAATGCCACGCCCGAAGCCGGTGGTCGCAGGCCGTTCAGGGCCGCTGAACGGCCGGATACCACCACTCGGGAATCCCAATCGGGCGCGCTGACAAACCGGCCTCTTGTTAGAACTTGAAGTGGTACCGGAGTCTTGGCCAGGCTCTGGTCCGGGGATCCTTCGATGGTTCGCTCGATAAACCGGCTGTCCTGCCCCTTTGTGGCGGTGGCTCTAGTAACGGCATGCGGCCTAGGACCTCAGACGAGGGATTGTGGCTTGAGAGAAGTTTGATCCGGTCCCGAAGAGGCATTGCCCTGCCCTCGTCGCTCATCACCATCAGGCGAGTGAAAGGAAGGCAGGCATGGAATATGGCGAGGTGATCATCGGGTTGGACCCGCACAAGTCGTCGAACACGATCGCGGTTCTCGAGCGGGACGAGACGATCTTGTTGCAGCGGCGGTTCGTGAACTCCGACGAGGGGTTTGACGAGATGCGAACGGCGGTGGCCGATCACAGCGATCGGGTGTGGGCCGTCGAAGGAGCGAACGGGATGGGCCGCTACATCGCCCAGCGACTGGTCGCCGTCGGGGAGACCGTGGTCGATGTCCCGGCGAAGCTGTCGACCCGGGTCCGGGTCTAATCGACCGGGCACGGCAACAAGACCGACAAGACCGACGCCGTGGCGACAGCCAGAGCGGCGCTGCACTCGAAGCATCTCCGTTTCGTCCAGCCCGACGGGGCGAACGAGGCGTTGAAGCTGGTGGTCGACCGCCGGGAACAGCTGGTGGCGACCAGGGTCCAGGCCGTGGCCCGGCTGCATCGTCTGATCCGTGAGTTGATCCCGGGCGGCGCCCGGCGTGAGCTCACTGCTGAGAAGGCGTTTGACCTGGTCAACGGCCTGGAGCCGGGTGATCCGGCCGGGGAGATGCGGGTCGAGATGGCGTTGGAGTACATCGACGACATCCGAGCCTTGGATCTCAAGATTGACCAGGCCACGGCCCGTATCAACCGGATGGTCAAGAAGTCCAAGACCACGCTGACGAGGATCTACGGGGTTGGCCCGCTCAACGCGGCGTTGATCCTGGGCGAGGTCAGCAACGTCGGCCGGTTCCCCACCCGGAACCACTTCGCCAGCTACGCCGGCACCGCCCCGATCGAGGTGTCCTCCGGCGACACCCGCCGGCACCGGCTGTCGCGTGCCGGGAACCGCAGGCTCAACAAAGCGATCCATGTGGCAGCGATCGTGCAGATCCGGTTCGACTGCCCGGGCCGGGACTTCTATCTCCGCAAGCTCGACGAGGGGAAGTCGAAGAAGGAAGCAATCCGAGCCCTCAAACGACACATCACCGACGCCGTATGGCGCCAGCTCCAGATCGACCGACAACACCACCAAGACCAGGACACCGAATGGCCCCGCTGGCCAACGTCTCGACACCCCAACCCGACCTACCGGTCACCCGACACCCTCCGAGCCAACGGCAAACCCATGCGTCGCCCCCACGACCGCAGCGTCGATGGCGATCTAGAATCGTTGACAGGTTCGGGGTGTGGCCGCACCAAAGAATCAGCCCCAGAGGCGCAACGCTGATCACGCAGGAACGGCCCTCGGGTCCTACGAGACGTCCTCATCTTGCCCACCCCGAACCAACCACTTGACAGAGAGGAGCCGTTGGTGGGCGGCCCGACCGCCCGAGAACGCGACCACCGACAGTGCGATGCAGCGTTACCGGCCCGACAGTGGCCCGGTCGTCACCCTCGGCGGGCGGCGCCCATAATCCGGAGCGTTGCAGCGTGCGCGATAGGTGCCGCAGTGCGTGGCACTCCGCTCTGCGTTGCTCGACCGCTCCAAGGCCACCCGGGGTAAAGACTGATGTTAAGGACCCGTTGGCGCCTCAAAACGTGTGCCTGTCTAGATTTTGGTACGGCGTCGGGGCTGTCGGCCGTAGCTTCGAGGGGCCGGATGGGTGTTGCTCTGAAACGTTCCTGCCGTGCTGTTGATGGTTCTGGCCACCGCGCCATTCTGTAGTGTCATCGTCAATGGTCCTAACCGGCCGGCCCCGACCACCGAGGCTCAACCACTCAAGACCAGACCAGATCCCCCGTTTCCTGACAGTCCCACCTCGGTCCCGACGGCCGGGTCATGGACGGGATGCATCGAATAGCGAGGGCCCTGCTTGACGGCAAAACCACATCCGCGACGCCGCCCTCTACACCGGGGCCACCCTCGACTTCCCGGTGGACCCAGCAACCACAGACCGCTACGACAACGCCAACAAGACCATGGACGAGATCAACCGGGGACGCAGCGAGAAATACCAGTAGTCGCAGAGCCGGCCGACGGCACCCGACCCGTCGGCACCCCTCCGTGGCGAGAACCGCTTGCCCGCTCGAACGGTTGAACAAAGAGATCAAACGGCGGACCAACGTCGTCGGGATCTTCCCCAACGACACCGCCGTCATCCGCCTCGTCGGAGCCATCCTGGCCGACCAACACGACGAATGGGCCACCGCCCGCCGCTACGTCTCAGAAGCATCCCTCGCCGAACTCAACACCAGCAGCCATACTGAGACCCAAGCCTCACTCGAGGCCTGACACCGAGCATCGGCCGCTCACCAAAACCCCACCACTCCACTCAGTGTCATTCTCTTGGGGTCAGCGCGAAGCTGATGATCGTGTCGCCGGCTCGCTCAACCACTCCATGCCCGTTTCGTGGCCAGGTCCCGTCTTGCGGCTGGCGACACGATGTGAACCGGCCGGCGTGGCTTGATAGGAGCGTGGCGTCGCCCCCAACTGAGTTGTGCCCACCGACCGGTTCTTGTCACCGTTCAACCCGTGAAAGGCAACAAGACCATGATCACCCTCGGAATCGACGCGCACAAGCGCACCCACACCGTCGTTGCAGTCGATGACCTCGGCCGTCAGCTCGGCACCAAAACCACAAACACCACCACGACCGCCGATCACCTAGCCCTTATCCGTTGGGCCGACCGGTTCGGTCCCGACCGAAGCTGGGCCGTCGAAGACTGCCGAAACTTGTCCCGTCGATTGGAGCGCGACATGCTCGCCGCCGGTGAACGGATTGTCCGTGTCCCTGCCAAGTTGATGGCCCACTCCCGCGACTCGGCCCGCACCTACGGCAAATCAGACCCGATCGACGCGCTCGCTGTTGCCCGAGCAGCACTACGCGAACCTGATCTTCCCACCGCCCATCTCGATGATGAGGCCCGTGAGCTGCGACTTCTGGTCGATCACCGAGAAGACCTAGTAGCGGAGCGGACCAGACACATCAACCGGCTCCGTTGGCACCTCCATGAGATCGACCCCAGCTGGGACCCCAACCCCCGAGCGTTCAGCACCTTCAAACACCTCGATATCGCCGCCGGACGGCTAGCCGGTCTCGACACCGTGGTCGCTCGTATCGCACGAGAACTCGTCGAACGGATCCGAAATCTGACAGTCGACATCAACCAGCTGCGAACCGAGCTGGAGGAACGGACCGAGACCGCAGCGCCGACTCTGAGCCAGATCCACGGCATCAGCGCTCTCGCCGCCGCCAAACTCATTGGCGAAGTCGCCGGTATCGAACGATTCCATTCCCGTCACGCTTTCGCCCGCCACAACGGCACCGCCCCAACCCCGGTCTGGTCCGCCAACCACACCCGCCACCGGCTCAGCCGGGCCGGCAACCGACAACTCAACGCCGCCATCCATCGTGCCGCGCTGACCCAAGCCCGCTCCCACCCCGACGCCATAGCCTTTCTGGAGCACCGAGCCAACCAAGGCAGCACCCGCAAAGAAGCCATCAGATCACTCAAACGACGCCTCTCCGACGTCATCTACCGCGCCATGGTCACCGACGCCACCCTCAAACAAAAAGACCGACACGCCCTCGCCGCTTGACATAGGAGAGATGGGACGCAATCCCACACAACGCCGATGGCGCCGACGGTAGCGATCGCTCCACGGTATTCCCATGCGGCTCGTCCAACGCTCCGGAGACCTCTCCCGATTGAGCCGCCCACATTACGGACGGCGTCCCACAAGTTGTTGCCGGTTGGGTCGGTGTAGCGGAGTGGATTATTGTTGTTGACATACGCGTAGCGGTTGAGACCGTCCACATCCGATATGTCAGCCGACGTGAACTGGCCGAGCAGCGGGTCGTAGTAGCGGGCCCCGAAATACATGAGATTCGTGCCGACATCATCACGTTGCCCGGTGAATGAGAGATCCGATGGGCCGGGTCAGTATTCACCCGTCGTCGACACCGAGCGAATTTGGGCACTCTTGTTGCTCCCCGCCTTCCAGGCTCCGGTCTGGATGACGGGTTTATACTTTCTTCCACGATGACCAGGGCCACTGTTTTTGATGGACTACGAGAATTCCTGCCACTGTGCCAGGGAAGCCGTCGGCACCCCGTGGAGCGACCCGCCAACCATGGGATACATCCACCCTCTCAAGCTCGGCGAGCTTGTAGACGTCCTGCTCGCCCTCGACCTCGCCACCGATGGTGTCGACGCGACCCGACGGCATCGGCACCATGAGCGAGAAACAGCTGTTCGAGCTGGAGTCACGAGACTTCATGATCGGCACCGCCATCGCCGCCTCACCCGGTGCCGATCCCGACTCTATTCCCGATAGGCCATGAAGGACCCGATCACATCGGCTGGCACGGTGCTACTGACCGGGGCCGCCGGTCATCTCGGATCGGCCATCACCCGGACCCTGGTCGGTCGCGCCGTCAATGTTGCCGTCAACGACGTCGATGCCATGGCGGCCCGGAGGCTGGTCGATTCGGTTGACGGCGCGGTGCCGTTCATCGCCGACGTCAGCCAACCCGACCAGGCGGAACGACTGGTGACCGACGTGATCGAGCGTCTGGGGCCCATCGATGTCCTGGTGAACGGGGCCGGGGTGGAAGGCCCGGTCGGAGCTGTCGAGGACATCCGGCCTGACGACGTTCGACGAGCCTTCGAGGTCAACGTCATGAGCATGTTCTGGGTATGCCGGACCATTGTCGGCGGCATGAAGCGGCGAGGTCGGGGTCGGATCATAAACGTCGCCTCCGGTGCCGGCCTGGCCGGCGGTGCGTTGGCCAGCCCCTATCACGCCTCGAAGCACGCCGTCGTCGGGCTCACCCGCTCCCTGGCCCGGGAACTCGGCCCCCATCAGATCGCAGTCAACGCGGTGTGTCCCGGCTACGTCGAGTCGCCGATGGTCGACCGCATTCTCGATGCCGAGACCGCATTGACCGGAGGGCGGGCCGACGTGGTGGCCGCCATCCCCATGGCCCGGATGGCCAGGGCCGACGAGGTGGCGGCTACCGTGGCCTTCCTGGCCCTGGACGCACCGTCGTACGTGACCGGGCAATGTGTCGTGATCGACGGCGGGCTCCGGGCATGAACAACGCCCCGACCGCCGTCATCACCGGGGCCAGCCGTGGGATCGGGTCAGCAATCGCCGTTGCCCTCGGGGCTCGGGGATTCGCCGTCGAACTCGTGTCACGGCGGGTCGACCTCATGGAAGAGGTCGCCGATTCGATCCGGTCGGCCGGCGGAACCGCCGGCATCCACCAGGCCGACCTGGCCGACCGCCCGGCCGTGAAGGAGCTCGCAGCTCGGCTGGCAGCCGAGAATCCGACCGTCGAGGCCCTGATCAACAACGCCGGGATCGTCCACGTCAGCCACCTCGACGAGCAGGCTGACCAAGCATGGGACGACGTCATGAACGTCGACCTGTGGGCCGCCTTCGAGCTCACCCGGCTCTTAACCCCGGCGCTCCAGCGGTCGACCCGTGCTCCCTCGATCGTCAACATCGGTTCGGTGCTGGGCCTGCTGGCTTCGCCGGGCACGACGTCGTATAACGTGGCCAAGGGGGCGCTCCACCATCTCACCCGCTCGTTGGCGGTCGAGCTCGGACCGCTCGGCATCCGGGTCAATGCCCTGGCCCCGGGCTACATCCGCACTGAAATGTTCGAAACCTCAAACCCACCCGACCGCAAGCAAGCACTGGCCCGGGCCCATCCGCTCGGTCGGGTGGGGACGCCGGAGGAGGTGGCGGAGGTTGTGGCCTTTCTGTGCTCGCCAGCCGCCTCGTTCGTCTCCGGCGCGGTCATCCCCGTCGACGGCGGGCTGACCAGCAAGCTGGCCGTGCCGGAGCTCGAGTGACCGAGCCGATTACACCGCTGGCCGAGCTGTGGCGGCTCGATGGCCAAACCGCAGTGGTGACCGGTGCCGGGCGCGGCATCGGTGCTGCCATCGTGAGCCGCCTGACCGAGGCCGGGGCCGCGGTGGTGGCCGCCGACATCGACCCTCCGCTGGTTAGCGGCGGGGCCGACTCACTCCGGACCGCAACCATCGACCTACGTCGCCCCGAGGCCTGCGACACCCTGGCCCACCTGGCCCTCGACACCTTCGGCTCCCTCGACGTCTGGGTCAACAACGCCGGTATCTACCCCAGCTCGCCGTTGGTGGACCTGACCGACGACGAATGGGACCGGGTGCTGGACGTCAACCTCTCTGCAGCCTTCCGGGGGGCCCGGGCCGCGGCCCGGGTCATGAGGCGGCTCGGCGGAGGGGTGATCGTAAACATCGCCTCGAACGCCGGCATGGCCGCCGGACCTGGAACCGCCCACTACGTGTCGTCGAAGCACGGAGTGGTTGGACTGACCAAGAGCCTCGCCGTCGACTTGGCCTCCGACGGTATCCGCGCCGTCGGCGTGGCCCCGGGGGTGACCAAGACGGAGGGCGTGGAAGCGGCGGCCGCTTCGCTTCGCCAGGCCGGATGGGGGGACCTCGACGACTATGTTGGCCGGACGACGCCGCTGGGCCGCATGGCCCAACCCGATGAGATCGCCCGCGTCGTCGTGTTCGCGGCCAGCGACCTGGCCAGTTATGTGACCGGGACCACGATCGTGGTGGACGGCGGACAGCTGATTAGCTTCACCTGAGCCGAGGGTGGGATCATTGTGACCAACGCTTGCTCAAAGCCGGGGGCGAAGCCAGTCGAGGGTGACGCGATTGAATTCGGTCGGGCTTTCCATCGTCACAAGGTGGCCACAGCCAGGGAACACCACCAGCTCCGAACCGGCGATGGCATCGTGCAGATCATTCGAGCACGAGACCGGAAGTATGTAGTCGAGATCGCCGACGGTGATGAGAGTCGGCACGGCGACGGCGGCGGCCTCGGCTCGAAGGTCGTGAGTCAGGTTGGCCTCGATCTGACCCAGGAGCCCCTCCTCAGAGGCCGGGTTGGCCTGCATGTGGGCCAAGATCTGCATCAGCCCGTCGAAGTTGTCCATCATGAATGACGGGCTGAAGAGCAAAGGAAGCGTCGCCTCATAGTAGAACTCGGTCCCCCCGGCCAGCAGGATCTTCTTGAGCAGCCCCAGCGAGTACGCGGAGAAGCCGTCGGTGGCCAACCAGCTCGAATGGAGCTGCAGAGTCAGAACCCGCTCCGGGGCATGGATGGCCAGCTCGAGCCCGATGGCGCCTCCCAGTGACGATCCTGAGATGTGGGCCGCCGGGATTTCAAGACTGTCCATCAGGGCGATCGTGTCGGCCGCCATCTGCTCGACCGAGTAGGGTGACGGAGTGGTATCGGTCCGACCAGCCCCACGGTTGTCGAAGATCACACAGGGCACTTCGGATCGGTAGGCCTCGACCTGGGGCATCCAGCGTGTCCCGTCGGCCCCGGTGCCCCGGATGAACAATACCGGCGGGCCGTCTCCTTCGCCGTGTCGCTCATAGAAGATGTTCAGGTCTGCGGTCTTAGTGAAGGGCATCCTTCAACCCCCGTGTGCGCTGTCGGGCCCGAGGACGGTGCCGATTGGACCCAGGGCGAACTGGAGAGTCGATGCAATGGCCACCGCGGTGGCCTCGCACCAACGACCGGCAGTGATCTGAAGCCCGACGGGCAACCCGCCGCCATCGAAACCGGCCCGGACGATGGCGGTAGGGAGACCGGCCAGATTCTGGGGCACGGTGAACGGCATGACCACCTCACGGAGAGGCCGCCGCTCACCGTTGAACGTCGCCTCATCACTGCTGCCGGTGGGAGGCGGGGCAACCGCTGAGATGGGACTCACCACTGCGTCGACCGTGGCCAGACCCCGACGGAAGGCAGCCACAAGTCGGAGCCGCCCCTCGTTGGCGGCCAGGTATTGCGAGACGGAGACCTCCGCCGCCGCGTCCAGCCGAGCCCTGACGTCGTCCCCGTAGTGGTCGCGGCGACCCGGGAAGGTCCCGAGCAAACGGTGGTGGACGTCGTGGGCCTCTGCCATCTGCAACGGCACGAACGCCTCGAGGGCCGACGATGCGCTGGGCAGATCGAGGGCGACCAGCTCGGCTCCCAGGTCCTCGATGGTGGCCAAGGCTTGGTCGTAGACCGGCCGCACACCGGCGTCAAGCCCGGTATCGGTCATGGCATCGGCAACTCCGATCCGTCGACCGGCCAAGGAAGACGACCGAAAGGTCTCGGCGGTAAACAACCGTCCAGCACAGCCCGGATCGCCCGGGTCGAGGCCGCTCATGGCCGACACCAGCAAAGCCACGTCGTCCATGGATCGGCCAAGCGCACCCGGCGTATCGAACGATGGGGCCAGAGGCACCCCGCCGGTTCGACCGACGAGACCGTAGGTGGGCTTCAGGCCGGCAACTCCACAGAACGCCGCAGGGATCCGGATTGACCCTCCGGTGTCGCTGGCTACCGCGATCGGCACCATGCCGCTGGCCACCGCAGCAGCGGATCCCCCGCTCGATCCGCCCGGCACCCGATCGAGGTCCCACGGATTGCGGGTTCCACCCCGAGTCCGGTGCTGGGTGGTTATGCCCCAGCCGAACTCGTGAGAGATCGTGGTGCCGACGATGACGGCACCGGCTCGGCGAAGGCGGGTCACGAGCTGGGCATCCGTGTCGGCCACCCGACCGGCCAACGCATCGGACCCATAGTCGGCGGGGGCGCCGGTCACGTCGAACAGCTCCTTGACCGCCACCGGTATGCCGTGAAGTGGCCCTCGGCGGTGACCGCGGGACAGCTCATCGGTCCGTTCCGCAGCCTCGGCCCGAGCGACCTCCTCCATCACACAGCGGAAGGCTCCGATCGACGAATCGACCTCGGAAATGCGCTTGAAGGCAGCGTCGACAGCGTCGGACGGGCTGGTCAGGCCGGCGCCGAAACGGTGGGCCAGCTCCGCCGCCGTCAGTTGCCAGAGTTCAGTCAACGGTCTCGAGGTATCTCGGGCACCGCGGCATAGCCGGCCTTCTCCAGCGAGGGCGCTCCGCCCAGTATCCACAGGATGACCATGGGCTCGTCGCCCTCGTCGCAGCCCGCCGAGTGCTCGGCGTTCGCCGGAATGAAGACGATGTCGCCGGGGCCGATGTCGTAGTAATCGGAGCCGACTCGGTGCCAGCCACGGCCCGACATCACGATCACCACCTCTTCAGCGTCGGGGTGGAGGTGATGTTCGTGGGTGCCGCCGGGCGGGTAGACGGTCTGGCCCACCATGATCTTCTCGGACCCCTGGCGAGCCTCGGAGACCAACGAGCGGATGTCCAGATGCCCGAACGGCGTACCCGACCAGTCATCAGGAGGCGTCGTGTCGGCTCGCACGATCACGTCGACCACCACATCAGCCGGATCATCGGCGTGGACGTCGGCCCGCTTCTCGACCATTCGCCCAGTATATTATAATATTCGAGCGTGGGCCACGAACCGCTTGACGGCGCCGCAATCCTCGAGTTCTACGAAAGGGGCTATATCCGTCCCGGGCGCGTGTTTGATGACCGCGAACTCGACGAGCTGCGCGGTCTGATCGACGAGGTGACCGTTCGGGAACAAGAGGAAGGGCGGTTGTACGACCTGCTGGATCCTGCCCTCTGGCCCGATATCGACGAATCGACGGCTTCGACAGCCCCTCCCGCCAATGGTCGAGGCCACGTCGAGTTTCTGTTCAACCTGTGGCGGGTCGAGCCGCAAGTCCGGAAATATGTGTTCGACTCGAGATTGGCCTGTTGGGCCGCTCAGCTGATCGGTACCCCGGCAGTTCGGCTACTCGAGGACAATGCCCTTTGGAAGGAACCACGCTCCGGTGGTGAGCTGAAGTGGCACCAGGACTACCCGTACTGGCCGCTGGCCCAGCCAAACGCGGTGACGGCGTGGGTGGCGCTTGATGACACCGATGCCGCCAACGGCGCCATGTCGGTCGCAGTGGGCAGTCACCTCACCGGCGAGCGCCTCCCGGCCGCTTTCGGTACTGGGACGCCATATCATCAGGATCGGCGCCCAGCAACGGTCAAGTCGGTCGAGGATCCGGTGATGGCTGGCTTCGAGATCGAGACCATCGCCCTCCGAGCGGGCGAGGTTTCGTTCCACTCCTCTCTTGTGCTGCACGGGTCGCCGCCGAACACGAGCGACCGGCTCCGTCGTGCGCTGGTCATCCGCTATGTCGGCGACGGCACGATTTGGCTCGGCGCCACGCGGTACGAGTACAACTACACTGACGACGAAGTGGGGCTGAAGATGGGCGATCCCATCGGCGGCGAGTACTTCCCACTCATTCCGATCTAAGGCGGCGACGATGGCAGACGACACCCGATGGGCACGCGTCGAGAACGCTCGACTGCTGACCTGCATCGACGAGACCGTGATCGAGAACGGAACGGTCGTCGTCGACGGCGAGCTGATCGCTTGGGCCGGTCCGACGGCCGATCTCCCCCCGAAGTTCGCCAGCAGCGATGTTGACGGCGATCGACTCACTGTCCAGGACGTTGGCGGAGCTACGGTGATGCCCGGCCTAGTCGACGGCCACATGCACATTAGCTTCGGCGAGCCCGAGTCGGAAGAAGAGCTCTACATCTACACGCCGTCGCCCTACCGAGCCATCAGGGCTGCGGTCAACGCCGAGAAGGTCCTTCTGGCCGGCGTCACGACCGCCTGCGACCCGGGAGGGCCGATCGGGATCGCAGCCGCCGTTCGCGACGCCGTGGACGTCGGACTGGTTCAAGGGCCACGGCTGTCGGTGGCCGGACGCCAGATCACCACCCAGCAAGGCATAGGGGACACCTTGCCCCGTTGGGTCGAGATCGGTGACTCGTCGTACGGGGCGTTGGTGACCAGTCGGGACGAGCTGCTGGAGGAGATCAGAAACGAGGTCAAAGACGGCGTCGACCTCGTCAAGATCGCCGGGTCCGGCCCGGGAACGACCGAGTACGGTGCATTCCGGCTCGACGAGCTGGAGCTGGCGGTGGACGAAGCACACCGACTGGGCCGACCCGTGGCCATGCACGCCCGATCACGCCAGTCGGTGGCCGATGCGGTCGACGCCGGGATCGACTGGATCATGCATGCGTCCTACATGGATCTCCCCACCCTCGAACGAGTCATCGAGACCGGAACCCCACTGCTGCCGGCAATGACCCTACTGGTCAACTCGCTTGAGGCCGGCACGATGGCCCCGGCCACCAAGGATGCCATGCAGCGAGAGCTCGACGCCGCAGTGTCGATTCTGACGAAGGCCCACCAGCTGGGGGCCACCCTCATCGCTGGCTCCGAGACCGGGTTTGCGATGACGCCATACGGTCAGTGGCACACCCGAGAGATGGAGCTGTTCGTCAGCCACCTCGGCATGAGCGATATTCGGGCCATCCTCTGCATGACCCGCGATGCGGCAATCGCCGCTCCCCGCCACACCAGGATGGTCGGCACCCTCGAAGCCGGCAAGTATGCCGACTTCCTCGTTGTCGACGGTCGTCCCGACGAGGATGTTACCATCCTGGCCGATCGGCGCCGGTTCCGGTCAGTGGTAAAGGGCGGCCTCGAGGTGGTACCGTGGCGCCCCGCCGATCTCCCCGCCATCCGCCAGCCCTTCGAGCGAGGTCGGCCCTACACGGCAGGGCTGTACGAGCGACAACCGACGTGACCCCTCTTGAGGAGCTGTGGTCACTGCAGGGCCAAACGGCGATCGTGACCGGCGCCGCCCGCGGTTTCGGCGCGGCGATCGCCCACCGGGTGAGCGAAGCTGGAGCCACGGTCGTGGTCGCCGACGTGCGTCACGACGAAGCGACAGCCACGGCGGCCCGCATCGCGGCCGAGACTGGCGGCAGCTGCCACGGCCAGCCGGTCGACGTGACCGACGAGGCATCGGTGGCGCGGCTGTTTGAGGCCGTCGAGTCGGAACTCGGGCCGGTTAACCTGCTCGTCAACAACGCCGGCGTTTTCTCCAACTACTACGCCTCGGAGCTACCGGCCCAGGAGTGGACCCGCATCCTGGACGTCAACGTGACGGGAACGTTCTTCTGCAGCAAGGCCGCAGCACGACGCATGCAGAACCGGGGCGCCGGCGTCATCGTCAACGTTGCGTCGGTCGACGCTCTGGCTTCTTCGGCCGAGGGCTTGGTGCACTACACGACGTCAAAGCACGCCATCGCCGGGATGACGAAGTCACTGGCCATGGAGCTCGCTCCGTCCGGGATCCGGGTGAACGCGGTATGTCCCGGGGCGGCAATGACCGAAGGGGCCATCGAACTCATCATGGACGGCGCTCCAGATGGCATCGACATCGAGGCCCAGTGGGACGGGATCGTCGACCGCACTCCACTCGGACGGTTGTGCCAGCCCGATGAGGTCGGTCGGGCCGTTGTGTTCCTGGCTTCGGACATGGCCTCGTTCATCACCGGTGTGTTGCTCCCGGTGGATGGTGGCATCCTGGTACAGCCGCTGGAAGGCTACGTACCCGCAGGGATCTCAACGGGCGACATGGCCCGACCTGACCCTGTGGCAGGAGAAGACGCACCATGACCGTTCGCGACAGCGGATCGGCCCCTACCCGGTCGACGCCCGATGTTGTGGCCGAGAAACTACGAGACGAGATTCTCGACGGAACGATCGCGCCGGGGGAACGCATCAACGTCCGCAAGCTGGGCGCTCGTCTCGAGTTCTCCCACATCCCGATCAGGGAGGCGCTGCGCGTGCTCGAGGCCGAAGGGTTGGTGGACACGAGGCCCAATGTGGGAGCGGTGGCGGCTAGGGTCTCGCTCTCAGAGCTCGAGGAGGTGTACGACCTTCGGCGCATGATCGAGCCAACTGTGGCCCAACGGGCCGTCGCCAGGATGTCGAAGTCCGAGATCGATGGTGCTCGAGCTGCGCTCCGTCACCTGGAGGAGCTAGAGGCTACGACGGACGGCATCAACGACGCGGTAATCACCGCCCACCGAGACTTTCACTGGACCCTGCTCGCACCGGGAGCGTCAACGGTCATCGAGCGAACCATCCGGGGGCTTTGGCGGACCACGGAGCGCTACGTGCGGCTGACCCAAGGGGCCGCACTACCGTTGGCCGACGCCCAGCACCGGGAGATGGTCGAGCTTTGTGAGGTCGGAGATGGTCGGAGGCTGGCCGAGCTCCTCGCCGAGCACCTGCACCTGACCGAGAACGCAGTGAAGATCCTGTACCAGCAAGAAGCAACGAGCTGAGGACCGGAACGTGCACGAGGTCATCTTGCCCAAGGTCGGACTGTACGACGGCAACGCGACGCTAGTCGAGTGGCTTGTGGCCGACGGGGCCTACGTTCGGCCCGGCGACCCGATCTTCATCATGGAGAGCGAGAAGGTCGAGATGGAGATCGAGACAGAGGAGGAAGGTTGGATCTATCGGGAGGCCGAGCCGGGCCTGGAGGCCCCAATAGGCACTCGAATCGGAGTGATCACCGCGACCGAGGTCGGGCTCTGAGCGATTGTTGATCAATGATGACCGAGAACACTGCCGATCAGAAGAAGATCCTGGAGGACGGACTGCGGGTGATGACCCGGATACGGGTTTTTGAGGACCGGGTGCTGCGGGAGTTCGCCAAGGGCGAGATGCCCGGTTTCGTCCACACCTACCACGGGGCGGAACCAGTGGCGGCCGGGGTTTGCGCCCACCTTACCGATCGCGACCTCATCACGAGCACCCATCGGGGTCATGGCCACTGCATCGCCAAGGGCTGCGAGTTCGGCCCCATGGTGGCCGAACTGTACGGCCGGGAGACCGGGCTGTGCAAGGGTCGGGGCGGCTCAATGCACATTGCCGACTTCAATCTGGGGATCCTGGGGGCCAACGCTATCGTCGGCGGTGGGATAGCCCTGGCCACGGGCGGAGCCCTGGCCGCCGACGTCCTCGGCGACGGGCGAGTGGCGGTTGCCTTCTTCGGCGACGGTGCGGCCAACCAAGGTATCTTCCACGAGTCGTTGAACCTGGCCGCCATCTGGCGCCTGCCGGTGGTTTTCGTGTGCGAGAACAACGGCTGGGCCGAATCGACCCCCGTCGGTTACGCCACCAGTGTGCAGGACATCGCCGACCGAGCCCGGTCGTACAACATACCAGGCGTCGTGGTCGACGGATCGGACTACCTCGACGTTCACACCAAAGCGGGGGAAGCCATCCAGCGAGCCCGCGCCGGTGGCGGACCGACCCTGCTGGAGGCCAAAATCACCCGAATGCGGGGCCACTACATCGGTGACCCCGAGCAGTACCGTTCGCGAACCGAGCGGCGAGCGGCCCGAGAGGCCGACCCTCTCACCCCGTTGCGGGCAACCATCGACATCGGTGCCTACGAACAGGAGGTCGCAGCCGAGCTCGACCAGGCCTACGAGGCCGCCCTCGCCGCTCCTCTCCCCGATCCGGCGGAGGTCGAGCGCTATGTTCTGTCCGACCCCCCAGACGGTCCAGCACCCTCGGCGAGCCCACCGACGACGACACGCCAGGAGAGTTATCTCGTCGCCGTGCACGAGGCACTGGCGGGAGCCATGCGACGCGATCCGGCGGTGATCGTCATCGGGGAGGACATCGCCGGCGGGGCCGGCCTCCAGCCTCCGCTGGAGGGCGCGATGGGCGGAACCTTTGGCGCCACCAAGGGCCTACTCGCTGAGTTCGGCGCGGCCCGCGTACGTGACACGCCGATCTCCGAGGCCGGCTTCGTCGGTGCCAGCATTGGCGCGGCGCTGGCCGGGTTACGGCCGGTGGTCGACCTCATGTGGGCCAGCTTCCTGCCCTACTGCTTCGATCAGGTGTTCAACCAGGCGGCCAAAATGCGTTACATGTTCGGCGGCCAGACCGACGTTCCGGTGGTGTTGCGTATGGCGGTCGGCGCCGGACTGCGAGCAGGCGGCCAGCACTCCGACACCCTGTTCTCCGTGCTGGCCCACATACCGGGCATCAAGGTGGTGGCTCCGGCCACCCCGGCCGACGCCAAGGGGCTGCTGACCCGGGCTATCGCCGATAGCAGCCCCGTCGTCGTGCTGGAGCACATGAGCCTGTACCGCACCACCGGGCCCCTACCGGAAGAGGACTACGAACTGCCGATCGGCCAGGCCGCGGTTGTGGCCCCCGGCGACGACGTGACGCTCATGGCGGCTAGCGCCGGAGTGCCGCTGGCGCTGAAGGCAGCCGAGATCCTCCGGACCGAGCATGACACGTCGGCCGAGGTCATCGACCTGCGGACACTGTCGCCGCTCGACGTCGATACCCTGGCCTCCTCGGTTGGTCGAACCGGTCGAGCGGTCGTTGTCGACGAGAGCCCCCCGCAGTGCAGCCTGGCCTCAGAGGTCGCCGCCGTGGTGACCGAGAGGGTGTTCGAACAGCTCCAGGCCCCGATCGCCCGGGTCACCGCACCCCGTTCACCGGTACCGTTCTCCCCGACTCTCGAGGACGCCTATCTTCCCTCCGTCGAGGACATCGTGGCGGCAGTGAAACGCTTGTGACCTCTTAAGCGAGGACGACTGCCCTGAGCAGCTCGAACAAGCGGTCGACCTCAGCCGCCGTCTCTCGATCGAGCCTGTAAGCGACCGGGCCCCGGACGCGGGAACTGGTGAACACGCCCTGGCGAACGAGCAGATGCTTCTCGACCGCCACGAAGGCATCGAGGCTGGTCTGGAGAGAGATCAGCGACGACAACGGACCGTTGATGGCATCGATACGGTCCCCGTCGTCATCTACCAGGGCCTGCCACAGGGCTACGACGGCCCAACACACCTCGGCTCCGGGCATGGTCCCTACGATGCCACGCCGGTAGCTGTCGACAAGCGAGATCCCGCCCGAACCCTCGAATACCCGAGCTCGACCGCCAGTGGCGTCCCGAAGTGCGCTCAGTCGGGGCCCGATGGGAATCGCTTCTGGCTTGAACAAGACCCGTTCCTGGTAGGCATCGAGAAGATCGGCTTGCATGCCGATCGACATGGGTTGGCCGACATAGCCGCTGGCATCCTGAATGATCACCGGCACGGCGACGGCATCGAGCAGCGCCCGGTAGTAGCCGAACAGCTCGTCGGGCCCGGCCGAAACCGACGTCGGTGGGATCGCCATGACGGCGGTCGCCCCGAACTCCTCGGCCTGGCGGGCCCGGGATATCGCCACGCTCGTGCTCTCGGCCCCCACACTGAGAACCACCGGACCGTGCGGAAGGCCGAGCTCACAGCTCAGGCGGGCCAACTGGTCGCGCTCGGCATCGGACAGTCGCAAAACCTCCGACACCATGGCCATCACGACCCCGTCGACCTCTTGGCTGTGGATCCATTCGATCTCGGCCTCCAGCGCATCGACGTCGATCGAGTCATCGTCGCGAAAAGGGGTCTGAAAGACCGGGAACACGCCGGCCAGGGCAGCTGCCATGACGTCAGATGTTACAGCGTTACGTCCCCCTCTGGAGGATCAGAAGAAGGTGTGAACCACGTCAACAACATCAAGGTCGGCGTCGACAACGGGAATCGCCCGCCACCGCTCGAAGGTGGTGCAGGGGTGGGAGATCCCGCACCCGACAATGTCGCCGACCGCCAGGTCGAACCCGGCACCAACCCGGACGAAGGCGTGCTGGTCGTCGAGGAGGAACACCTGCAGTTGCCCGTCGAGGGACCGCATCTCCCCGTCTCGGCGGACGACCAGCGGTCGCGGAAGATCGATGTCGTACGACGCATCACGCTTGCCGAAGCCCAGCACGGCGAGATCGGGCTCCGGACGGGACATGACATAGGCCCACACCATCATCGCAACCTGAAGTCGAGGCCCATCGTCCATCGGCGATCGGACACCGAAGGGACCAAAGCTCTCATAGAAACCCGAGTCGTGCGCCACATAGCATCCGGGCCGGATGACCAACCGGACCGGCTTCGACAGCGACCATCGATCCTTCAACTCGGCCACGACGCGATCGGGGAGCAGGCTACCGCCGGCCGTGACCACGATCTCGTCGAGATGGTCGAACGACCCGCCGGCGTCCAGCCGTTCGGTCAGCTGCCGCAGTCGACGCAGGAATCCGTCGACCTCCGAGAAGTCGTTGCCGTCGAAATGGATGACGCCCTCGTAGCCTTCGGTGCCGATCAGCCGGAGCGAGTTGGAGTCGATCGCCCGCCGGGCCACTTCAGCTGCGCCCTCGATGGTTCGAGACCCGGTGCGACCGCCGTCGATGCCGAGCTCGACCAGGACGTCGATAGGCGGTCCCCCTTCTCTCCCCGCCAGAGCCCGCTCCATCAACTCGATCCCGGCGATGGAGTCGACGAGACAGACGATATCCAGCGACGAGTCGGCCGCCAGCTCATCGGCAACCCACCGAACGGCACCCGGATCAATGACCTGATGGGCGATCAGGATCCGCGACACGCCGATCGCCCGCACGATCTGAGCCTGGTTCGTGGTGGCGACGGTCATGGCCCAGGCACCAGCTTCCATCTGACGTCCGATGATCTCGGGCGACATCGTCACCTTGGCGTGGGGGGCCAGCGAGATGTCGTGGTCGATGCAGAATCGGGCCACCGTCTCCAGGTTGTGGTTGAGCGCTGGAGCAGAGATCGTCGCCACCGGAAACAGGAAATCTCCACCGAAGAGGTTGTGTCGAGCGGAGACGATCGATCGAGGGTCGGCCAGGTCTGCGGACCGAGCCCAACCCTTGTGAAAGCGTCCGAGCCCTTCCGTTTCTGTCACATCGGCAAATGTTATAGGATATGGCGAGCGTCGACATCAGGATCGTGAGCAGAGATGGCATCGAATCGCATCGGTATCGATACCGGCGGAACCTTTACCGATCTGATCCTATTCGACGTCGACGGGGCCTCTATCTCGTCGCTGAAGGTTCCCTCGACGCCGCACCGGCCTCTCGAAGCGTTCATCTCGGCCATCCGGCAGTCGGATGCCGCCACCGATGAGATCGACTTCCTCGTTCATGGAACGACTGTGGCAACCAACGCCTTGATCCAACGGGCGGGGGCCAAGGTCGCCTTCCTATGCACTGCGGGCCACGAAGACATCCCTTACATCCAGCGGGTGAACCGGCAGTTTCTCTACGACCTGAATTGGGACAAGCCGAAGCCGCTGCTAGCCAGTCGACGTCACTGCTTTGGCGTCAGGGAGCGGATCGATGCCAAGGGCGAGGTGGTGGTACCGCTCGAAGAGGAAGAGATCTCCCGGCTCTGCGATCACCTCGAGCAGGACGGATTCGAAGCTATCGCCATCTGCCTGCTTTTCTCGTATCTCAACACGAGCCATGAGGAGCAGCTGGCGAACGAGCTGCGTCGCCGCTTCCCCGATACGCCCCTTTCGGTGTCGCACGAGGTGGCCCCAATCTGGCGTGAGTACGAGCGGTCGAGCACCACGATCGCTGATGCCTACATCCGACCCTTGATTCAGGGCTACGTCGACAGCCTGGAGAGGGGGCTCAACGAGGCCGGCATCGACCTCAACTGGGCGATGATGAAGTCGAACGGCGGGTTGATGGAGGCTCGGGCGGCCGCCGATCACCCGATACATCTGGCGATGTCGGGCCCAGCCGGCGGAATGGTGGCGTCGCAGCACGTCGCCACCCTCCTGGATCTCGAAGATCTGGTGACGCTCGACGTCGGCGGTACCAGCGCGGACGTCGGCATGATCCTCGGCACCAAAATGGGCTACACCACCGAGTACGAGATCGAGTGGGGTATCCCGGCCGCCATTCCCCTCATCGACATCCACACCGTCGGTGCCGGTGGCGGATCGATCGCCTGGGTGAACGCCGGCGGATTCCTCCAGGTCGGACCCCGGAGCGCCGGGGCCAATCCGGGTCCGATGTGCTACGGCACGGGCGGCGACGACTTGACGCTGACCGATGCCAACCTGGCGCTGGGCCGCATCGATCCGGAGTACTTCCTCGGGGGCAGGATGCAGCTGGTTGACGGGAAGATGCGGGCCGCGCTCGACGACATGGCGGAATCGCTGGCCATGTCCCCCCTGGATCTCGCCCACTCGATTGTCGAGATCGCCAACGAGAACATGGCCAACGCCATACGTATGGTCAGCATCGAGCGAGGGCACGATCCCAGGCACTTCGCCCTGCTGGCCTTCGGCGGAGCCGGGCCGCTGCACGGGGCGGCCATCGCCCGCAAGCTCGGAATACCCAAGGTCATCGTGCCCCCGTACCCGGGCAGCTTTTCTGCCCTGGGCCTGCTGCTCGGCGATCTGCGGGTCGACAAGCTGTGGACGCAGGGCTATCGCTCCGATCGGGTCACCGCCGAGGAGGTCATCGGCCGATTCGACACGATCGCCGACGCGGCGGTGGCCGAACTTCGGTCCCAGGGTTTCGGCGGCGAACCGAAGCTCACCTATGCCATCAACATGCGGTACCTCGGACAGAACTATGAGACCGAGGTGGAGGTACCGGCGCTAAGCATGGCGATGGCCGACACCTCAGCCGACGAGCAACTGGAGCGAGCTTACCGAGCATTCAACGCCGCCCACGAACGGGCCTACGACTACGTGATCAAGGACGCCATCATCGAGATGATCAGCTTCCGGGTCACCGCGGTGGGCGCCATCCCCCATCCCGAACTGGCCCGGGTGTCGGTCGGCCCAATCGACAGTGGCCGACGGCGGGACGTCTACTTCGCAGGCCACGGCCACGTGGCGACCCGCCTCATTCGGCGCCCGTCCATGCCGCTGGAGGCGGACATCGAGGGTCCAATGATCATTGAGGAGGAGGGATCGACGACGGTGGTGGAACCGGACATGACGATCCGGCGAACCGAGCAGGACATCCTCATCATGGAGGTGGGCCGATGACGGAGGAAACGAAGGGATCGGTCACCGGGCTCGACGTCGACCAGGTGACGTTGACCGTCATCGACAACTACCTGGCCACGACCTGCCGGGAGATGGGGGTGGCCATGATGCGCACGGCCTACTCCCCCATGTTCAACGAGTCGCTCGACTTCTCTTGCGTCCTGTTCGACAGGAACGGAAAGATGATCGCCCAGGCCGAGTTCTGCCCGTCGCAGATCGGCACGATCAAATTCACCGTCGAGTGGATGATCGACGAGCTGGGGACAGACGTGTACGAGCCGGGCGACGTGATCATCATGAACGATCCCTATCGAGGGAGCGGTCACATCCCCGAGCACACCCTGCTGAAGGCGGTCTTCCACGAGGACGAAATCGTAGCCTTCGTGGCCAACTGCGCCCACCTGGCGGAACCGGGGGCGAAGGCGCCCGGCGGTCTGGCCGGCGATGCCACCGACATCTTCCAGGAAGGTCTCCGCCTCCCCCCGCTGTGGCTGCAACGTCGAGGCAAGGACCAGGAGGACGTATGGAAGATCATCTTCGCCAACCACCGGACCCCCAAGGTCTCCTACGGCGATCTGATGGCCATGGTCGGCTCGTTGAACGTGGCTGAGCGGCGGTTGAGCAGCCTTATCGAAACCTACGGCCTCGACACCTTCTACGCCGCCACCGCCGACCTGACCCGGATTGCCGAACGGCGGATGATGGACGAGATCCGAAAGATCCCCGATGGAGAGTACGCCTTCTCCGACATCATCGAGGACGACGGCGTGGCCGAGGGATCCTACACCATCCGGTGCGACGTCGTCGTCGACGGCGACAACGTCACCTGTGACTTCACCGGCTCGTCACCGCAGGCAGCCGGACCGATGAACGCCACCTACGCAGTGACCGCATCGGCGGTCTACAACGCTTTCCTTCACATCACCGACCCGACGATTCCCCGGAACGAGGGCTGCTACCGGCCCATCAACATCGTGGCCCCGCCCGGCACCATCGTCAACTGCGAGTTCCCCGCCGCCCTCGTCGGCGGCAACACCGAGGTCAGCCCCCGCATCACCGACATCATCTTCGGTGCCCTGGCCGAAGCCCTACCCGACCGGATCCCGGCTTCGTTGGGCGGCACTTCGTGCTGCTTCCTGTTCGGCGGTGAGCACCCCGAAACCGGTGAGCTGTACTCACACTTCCACTTCGAGGGCATCGGCTGGGGCGGCCGCCCGACCAAGGACGGCAACAGCCAGATAATCGTGATAAACGGTAACTGCCGCAATACGCCGGTCGAGGTGTTCGAGAGCCGGTATCCGATCCGGGTCGAGTCGTATCGGCTCCTGGAGGACTCCGGCGGCCCAGGCCGGAACCGCGGAGGTCTTGGCATGGAGCGTATCCTCACCATCGAGGCCGACGAGATCACTGTGAGTGCCCTGTTCAACCGCATGACGGTCGATCCGTTCGGCCTCCATGGCGGCAAGCCGGGCCGGAACAGCGGGATCTTCCTTCGACGGCACGGGGAGCTGGAGTGGCGGACCTTCTCCGATACCTTCGGCACCGTGTCGCCGTCCAAGTTCTCGAACGTCGTCCTACATCGAGGCGACCAGGTGCGGCTGGTGGCTCCGGGTGGCGGCGGCTGGGGGGACCCGCTTGATCGGGACCCGGATCGGGTGTTGACCGACGTCAAGGAGGGACTGATCACCGCGGCCGCCGCTCGGGCCGAGTACGGCGTCGAGGTGGTCAGGACGAACGGCACATGGCAGGTCAACCAGACTGCCGATCGAACCACCCGTGAGACCACGAAGGCCAAGCCATGAAGGGTGAGTGGATAGAGAGGGAGCCGATGTACCTCTCGTTCGACGTCTACAACTGCGAGTACTGCGGTAAGAACATTCCACGCTACGTGTGGATCGAAGACATCGACGGCGAGCGGCGCCCGTTCTGCACCCCGGAAGTGGCCGATATCTACCTCCGGACCCGTAGTCGAAACGATCCTAACCGGCGACGGGAGGACAGCGATCTGGGTCTCACCGACCAGCTCCGTCTCATCCGTCAGAACTGCGCGGGGATCGAGTCCGAGGCCTGAGTCGATGCGCCGGAGGTGCATCTGCCCGAGCTCCGCCTTAGGCGAAACGTCGCCGGCCGGACCAGGATGCCCCTGGGGTCA
>JAOTVU010000012.1 GCA_029863385.1 Acidimicrobiia bacterium | reverse complement strand
AACCCCTCCCCTGACCGGCGGCGTGGAAGAGGCGGGACCAGCCGGTATCGGGAGTGTGCACGATCCCGACATTGCATCCATGTCGGATCGCGGTGTGGATCATCGAACCGTGGTCGACCGCCTTCTCCCGGTCGCAGTCGTCCTCGAACCAACTGGTCAGCACCATGTTGGCCCTCAGGGAACCCATGCCGTGGGCCTGCAGCATGGCACTCACCCCACCGTCGAGGGTGTCGGCGGCCAGCACCCGGCCGTAGAGCGTGCCGTCCCGGTCGCTCAGCTCCTTCTGCAGCTCGAGATCGATGCGCCCGGCGATCTTCCGGGCCATCGGCCCCTTCCCGACCACGATCCGGGTCACCGTCGTGAAGCCAACCCCACCCTCAAGCCATTCCACCAGCTCGCACAGTCTCTGGCGACGAGTCGGGTCGCGAGGGGCCAAGGCCACGGTACAGGGACGCCAATCGCGGGTCGTGTCGGTCTGCATACTGAAGTTGGCCAGATTGGTACGCAGGTTCGACGCGTGGAAGCCGCGGGTGCTGTCGGCCCAACGAATCTGCTGAACGGTGTGGGACAGATACCGGTACAACCCGAAGAGGGCTCCGACGGCCACAACGCCGGCCAGCGGATTGATGGCGATGATCGTGCCGAGACAGGCTGCGGTTCCGGCCAGGCTGAGCCGCCAGTCGAAGAACCGAAAACGGGGTCGGAACGACGTGCTGGCCGCCCGGGCCTCGGAGTAGGTGGCGTAGTTGATCATCCCGTAGGTGACCAGGAAGAACATCGAGATCACGGGGGCGACGAGGTTCAGATCGCCGAGACCGACGGTCGCCAGTGCGATGCCGGCGCTGAGCAGCACGCCCCGACGAGGATTGTCGGCCGGTCCGGATCCCAGGGCGAACGGTTCGAGCGGTTTGATCAGCCGGTCGGCCGCCAGCCGTTGCAGAACCCTCGGCGCGCCGACGATGGATGCGACGGCCGACGACAGCGTGGCGGCCACGACCCCGACGTCAACCAACCACGGCGTGAGCGAGAGCCGGCGCATGATCGCCGTGTCATCTCGCAGCGCCTCCAGCGGAACGACCATGGCCAGCGTGAGGATGACGATCAGATAGACCACGGTGGACACGCCGATGGCGCCGAAAGTGCCCACGCTGATCGACCGCGACGGTGTCCTCAGGTCGCCCGACATGGCCACGCCCTGGGTGAAACCGGTGATCGCCGGGAAGAAGATGGCGAACCCCACCCACATCGACACGCCGTCGCCGTCGGCAGGGCGCCAGAAGTTCTCGGCCAGGAGTGACGGTTCGAGATCATCGACCACGCCGACCAGATAGCCGACGATGGCGACCACCAGGCACACCATCACCACGTACTGGAGTTTCGTGGCGATGTCGGCGCCGAGCCAGGCCACCCCCAGCAGGAACACGATCGTCCCCAACGCAACGAGACGGGGGAAGAAGGCGTCGTCGACCCCGACGATGCTGGCCACCGCCTCGCCGAGACCGATGGCGTAGAACGCCACCGAAATCGACATGGCAACGTACAGCACCAGGCCGATGGCACCACCGAACGCCGGACCCAACGTACGGGAGATGAGGAAGTAGACACCCCCGCCGCCGACCCGGAGATTGGTGGCCAGCGCCGCCAGCGAGAACGTCGTGAGGATCGAGACCACGGTCGACAGGGCCAGGATCACCAGCATCTCGGCCAGGCCGACCGAACCGGTGACGTAGCCCAGCCGCAGGAAGAGAACCAGGCCGAGAATGGTGAGCACACTCGGGGTGAACACACCGCCGAACGTGCCCAGCTTCGCTCCGCCCTCGTCCCGTGATGGAGTTGTGCCCGACCCAGCCGACGTCGTCGTGTTGGTTACCATTCCGCGCCCTGTTGTCTTCGACCGAGCCCTGTACCCAGCAAGCCCTTGATCGGCGGGAGACTCGTGCCCGCAGCGCTCAGTATTGCCCATCCCCGAACGAAAAGCCATGGCCCGCCGTTCCCAGCATGGCTGCTGACCCGTCGACGAGGTTCGGTCAGCGGCCGCCGCCTCGGAGAAGGCGCGAAACCGTGTAGGCCAGTTTCGCCTGCCGGTCGGTGGTGTCCTCCCGCTCGTCGGCGGCGGCGAGCAGGGTGCGGCTCGAACGAATACCCAGCCACCGCAGGGGTTCCGGCTCCCACCGTCGAGCGGTGGCCCCGACCCAGGGCAGGCTCGTCCGGTCGGTGTCGTCACCGACGATCAGCTCGGCCATCGTTCGCCCGGCCAGGTTCGACGCGGCGACCCCTTCGCCGACATAGCCGCCGAGAACGCCGAATCCGTTGCGACGATCGAAGGTGAGTCCGGGGATCCAGTTTCGGGGAATACCCAGCACACCGCCCCAGCGATGGGTGAAGCCGATGCCCTCCAGCGCCGGAAGGAGGTCGACGAGCGTGCCGGCGATCAACTCGTGTGACGGTTGGTGCAGTTCGGCGCTACGGGCGATGCGGGAGCCGAAGAGGTACGGGACACCGCGGCCGCCGAAGGCGATCCGGTCGTCCGCTGTTCGCTGGCCGTAGATGACCATGAACCGGTCGTCTGCGAACGTCGGGCGATGATCGAGGCGGACCTCCGCCAGCTGTGCCGACGTCAGCGGTTCGGTCGCCACCATCAACGAGTAGACGGGCAGGAGATTCCGGCGGTGCCCTTTCAGGTCGCGGGTGTACGCCTCGGTCGCCCGCACGACGACCTCGGCCCGGACGTCGCCCTGATCGGTGACCACCCGGCCCGACTCGAACTCGGTCACCGCCGTCTCCTCCACGATGCGCACCCCGGCCCGCTCCACCACCTCGGCCAGGCCCCGCACGAGGCGGGCCGGGTCGAGTGCGGCCGACGGGGCGAGGAAGATACCGGAATGTACTCGACTGGCTCCGATGTGGTCGGTGGCTTCGTCAGCGGTCAGCAGTCGGATCTCGTCGTCGGTGAAGCCCCAGGCCCGGTGATGAGCGATCTCGTCGCGCTGGCGCATGGCCTGTGGTCGGTTGCGGGCGATTCGGATGGTGCCGCCCTTTGCGTAGTGGCAGTCGACACCCTCGGCCTCGGAGACGCGCCCGATCTCGTCGACGGCGTCGAACACCGCCCGGGCGAGTCGCATCGCCTCGGCCTGGGTCGCCCTGCGGGCGTACCATTCGAGTGGCCCGGCCACCTCGCCGATGGCCCAGCCCCCGTTGCGGCCCGACGCCCCGAACCCACAGAAGTCCCGCTCGATCAGCGTGATGCGCAGGGAGGGGTCGGCGCGGATGAGGTAGTAGGCGGTCCACAGCCCGCTGAACCCCCCACCGATGATGGCGACGTCGGCATCGGCCGCCTCCGGCCGGGCCCCGAGAGGGGCGCGGCGTTCGATGGGAGGATCGAGCCGATCGAGCCAGAGCGACGTGGTAACCGCTTCGGAGAGATTCATCGACACAATCTAACGACACACGGTATCGGTCCCGCTCACGGTCGTCGTTCTCACGGTCGTCGTCTCGGCCACTCGATCTTCGTGCTGGCCACCACACCGGCGTAGAATGGCGATAATCGTTGGCCCCTCGACAGGAAGTGGGGAAGTGGTGAAGCGTCCACCGATTCGAGTTGTCGATCTGACCGGAGCTCCGAGCGCGATGGGCCGCCGACACGGGCTTGCTCATGCCGAGGAGATCCGGGCCTACACCGCGGATCGCGTGGCCCTCGTCGCCGGCGGCCGCTGGACCGACGGCCCAATGCCCACCGCCGATGTCCTCGACATCGCCGAATCGATGCTCGGGGCCCACGAGGAGTTCCACCCCGGGTTGCACGCCGAGATGATGGCGATGGCCGACGCCGCCGGCATCACACCGCCCGAGGCGATCGTCGTCGGCGGGTTCACCGATTTCGTCGATACCGTGCGTACCGTCGTCGGTGGCGATCATCCGGCGACGGTGATCGAGGACGACTGCACCGCCGTCATCGTCCCCGACAGCCGCAGCGACGAAGCCGACGACGGGCGCCACGGCTACTACGGCCAGACCTGGGACATGCACGACACGGCCACCGAGTTCGTGGTGCTCCTCCGGATCACCCCGACCGATGGACCGGCCGCTCTTGTGTTCACCACGACCGGCTGCGTCGGCCAGATCGGTATGAACGAACTGGGTGTCTGCGTCGGGATCAACAACCTGGTCTGCACCGATGGGACCCGTGGCGTCACGTGGCCGACGGTGGTCCGGGCGATGCTCGAGCGGGAATCGGCCGACGACGCCCTCAACGTACTGCTTGCGGCCGATATCGCCGGCGCCCACAACTACTTGATCTTCGATTCGAACGGGGTCGGCTACAACGTGGAGGCGATGCCGACCGCCCGGGTCGTGACCAAACTCGACGACGAGCCGTTGATCCACACGAACCACGTCCTCCACGACGAGGCCAGAGCCGTCGAGGGCAAGCGGGACCACGCGCTCCTGGCGAGCTCGGCGGCCCGGCTGGCCCGTGCGGGCGAGCTGCTGGCCGACGGGCCGATCGACGCCGAGCGACTGTTCGACCTGACCCGCGACCCCGAGGCGATCTGCCAGGTTCCGTTCGATCCATACCGCATCGAATCGTCGGGTGCCGCGGTGATGCGGCCGGCGACCGGTGATTTCTGGGCGTGCTGGGGTCCGCCGTCGGACAACGACTACCAGCACTTCACCATGCCGACGACCGACCGCTGACCACCCGATGACCGATCACGTCAGCACACCGGCGCTGCTCACCGATCCCGACGTCATCGCCGGGCGCACTGTCGACGGTGAACCCGTGGTCGCCATCGGCGCCCGCAGCGGTCTGCACTACGCCAACATCGTGCCCCGCTGGGCCGAGGACCTGGAGGCACTCGAACTCGCCTCCTATCCGACCGCGGACCCGGAGGATCTCTACAACCGGATCGAGCTCCGGGCCCTGGCCACCGACTTCGGCGTCGGCTGTTTCGCCGGATTCGACGTCGAACCCGAAGGCGGCGACGGAGCGGCCGACGACACGCCCGGCCCGAAGCTGGTGTCGATGGGGCTCGGGCTGCGAACCCAGTTCGACCTCGACAACCCCCAGCACACGATCCACGACATCATGGGCCACACGCCCGAAGACAGCGGCGACGATCCCGACGGCCGCTGGTACTACGGCACCGGGATCTCCACCCGGATCGAGTACCGCCGCCGCGGTATCGGCCGGGAGGTCTACGCCCTGCGCAAACAGGTCTGCCACGATCTCGGCCTTCTCGGTATCGTCGCCGGCGGCGTCATGCCCGGCTACGCCCGACATATCGACACGATGTCCGCCGATGAGTACATTGATGCGGTACGGCGCGGCGATCTGTACGACCCGACCCTGAGCTTCCAGGCCGAGAACGGATTCGAACTGGGGCCGGCGTTGCCGAACTACATCACGGATCCGGCCGTCAACAACTACGCCGCGCTGATCGTCTGGCACAATCCGGCGGCGGCAACGTAGCGACCCGGCACATCCGCCGGGTGGAACCGAAACCCATGGGGAGACACCGATGACAGAGGCCGACGTGGCCCAGGTCGACGGCGAGAAGGAGGTGGCGACCACAGTCGACGCCGTCGCCATTCGAGGGGTGACCAAACGATTCGGCAGCGGCGAAAACGCGGTGGTCGCGGTCGACGACGTCGACCTGTCGATCGCCGATGGCGAGTTCTTCGCCATGCTCGGTCCGTCGGGCTGCGGCAAGACCACGACGCTGCGAATGATCGCCGGGCTGGAGTTCCCCACGTCGGGCAGCCTGAAGATATTCGGTGACGAGGTCGGCACACTGCCTCCCAACAAGCGCCCCGTCAACACCGTCTTCCAGAACTACGCCCTGTTTCCCCACATGACCGTGCTCGACAACGTCAGCTTCGGGCTGCGCATGCAGGGCGTCGACAAGGCGACGGCGTCGTCGAGGGCGGGCGAGCTGATCGACCTCGTCCAGCTGAGCGGCATGGAGAAACGCCGGCCGTCGCAACTCTCGGGCGGCCAGCAGCAACGGGTGGCGCTGGCCCGGGCGCTGGTCAACCGGCCGAAGGTGCTCCTCCTCGACGAACCGCTCGGCGCCCTCGATCTCAAGCTCCGGCAGGAGATGCAGCTCGAGCTGAAGAGCCTCCAGCGGGAGCTCGGCGTCAGCTTCGTCTTCGTCACCCACGATCAGGAGGAGGCCCTAACCATGAGCGATCGGATCGCCGTGATGCACGACGGCCGGTTGCTCCAGGTCGGTTCGGCCGAGGAGCTCTACGAGCGGCCCGTCAACCGGTTCGTCGCCGACTTCATCGGCCAGACCAACCTGATCGAGGCCACCGTCGCCGACGCCGACACGATCGTGCTCGCCAATGGCTCCAAGGTCCTGGCCCCGTCCGAGTACGCCGCCGGGACGCAGGTGGCGATGTCTCTACGGCCCGAGGCGATCTCGATCGGGCCCCGGCGTACGGTTCCGGCCGAACACCGGGCCGACAGCCTCGACGGTGTCGTGTCGACCGCCGTGTACCTCGGCCACGCGCTCGACTACCACGTAAGCGTCGACTGGATCGATCTGGAGGTACGGGCTCCCGCCGTCGGCTCCCACGGGCGCTTCCGACCCGGCGACGAGGTGTCGGTCTGGTGGGATCGATCGTCGAACTGGGTGGTGGCCGAGTAATGGCCGCTGTCGTCGAGCGAGACGAGATCGACGTCGAACCGTTCATCGAGGGTGAGGAGGCCACACCGGAGTTCGAGGCGGCCAACATCGCCCAGGAACGGCGACGGGGCCTGCTCATCGCCCTCCCCGCCTACCTCTACCTCATCGTCTTCTTCGCCATTCCCCTGGTGACCGTCGTCGTCTACTCGTTCGCCACCCGCGACCGGTTCGGCGGCGCCGACCTCACCCGCTTCAACCTCGACTCCTACCTGGAGCTGAACGATGAGCTGATCCGCACGATCATCGTGCGCTCCGCCGGCCTGGCCATCCTCACCACCCTCATCTGCCTGGCCATCTCCTACCCGTTCGCCTACTACATGGCGACCCGGTCCGAGACGGTCCGCAACGTCATGCTCGTGTTCGTGATGATCCCGTTCTGGACCAACTTCCTGGTCCGGAACTACGCCTGGTACGTGATCCTCGGCACCGACGGCCCGCTCAGCCGGGTTGCCGAGTTCCTCGGCTTCGGTCCGACGCGAATCCTGTTCACCCAGGCCGCCGTGGTACTCGGCCTCGTCTACGGCTTCCTGCCCTTCATGATCCTGCCGCTCTACGCATCCATCGAACGCATCGACGGCCGGCTGCTGGAGGCCAGCCGGGATCTTTACGCCACCGGGTTCCAGTCGTTTCGACACGTGCTGTGGCCGCTGTCGCTGCCCGGGGTGATCGCCGGTTCGATACTGGTGTTCATCCCCTCGCTCGGGGCCTACGTCACCCCGCAGGTACTCGGCGGCACCGGTACCACGATGCTCGGATCGTACATCGTCACCCAATTCCTGACCGCCCGGAACCTCCCGTTCGGTGCGGCCATGTCGACAGTCCTCATGGTGTTCATGCTGGCCGCCACCATCGTCTATTTCCGCAAGGGGGGTCGGACCCTGTGATCGGCGACCAGTTGCCACCCCTCCCCATCTGTGCGCTCCAGACCCGGAAACCCGGGCGGGCGGCGCACAGAACAACCGGGGGGAGGTCGGCGCAGTGAGCGGCATCACCGAACCCCGGGGCTTGACGAAAGGTGCGTTGGCGGCCACCTCGTGGCTCGTCTACTTCTTCTTCTACGCACCGATCCTCGTGCTGATCATCTACTCGTTCTCCGACAGCCGCAACGCCAGTGTGTGGGGCGGTTTCACCACCTCCTGGTACTCGGAGTTCGCGTCCGACGGTGAACTGACGGGCGCACTGTCGAACTCGATTCGCATCGCCATCGTGGCCACACTGGTCTCGGTCGTGCTCGGCACGATGAGCGCATTCGCCCTCGAACGGTTCCGCTTCCGGGGTCAACGGGTCTTCGATGCGCTGCTCTATCTGCCGGTCATCATCCCGGACGTCACCATGGCCGTGATGTTGCTCCTGTTCTTCGCCCAGGCGGCCACATGGTTCGGCTTCCCCAAAGGGTTCGGGACCATCGCCCTCAGCCACATCGCCTTCTGCATCAGCTTCGTCTCGATTGTGGTTCGAGCCCGGCTGTCCGGCATGGATGACAAGCTGGAGGAGGCGGCCATGGACCTCTACGCGTCTCGTTGGCAGGCGTTCCGCCACGTGACCCTGCCGTTGATCATGCCCGGCATCCTGGGAGGCGGCCTGCTGGCCATGACGCTCTCGCTCGACGATGTGGTGATCACCCAGTTCGTCACCGGCGGCGGATGGAGCACTCTTCCGGTGTATGTTTTCAGTCTGATACGAAAGGGCGTCACCCCGCTGATCAACGCGGTTTCAGTTGTGATGCTCGTGGCCTCGATGGCGCTGGTTGCGCTCTCGTTGCTGGCCCAACGGCTCCGTGGCGACGACGCTGTGTAGCCGAGCTAGGCCGTCGGACATCCCGACGGAATCAACACAGAGAATCAAAGGGAGAAACATGACCTCATCACGATTTCGGTGGACGGCGGTGATCGCCGCTTTCGCCATGATTCTGGCCGGGTGCGGTGGCGATTCCGGCACCGAATCGGCGGCTGCCGAATGCGAACTCGGCCAGACCGACGGTCCGCTGGCCCTCTACAACTGGGCCGAGTACATCGACCCCGAGCAGCTCGACGCCTTCGGCGCTGAGTACGGCATCGATGCCACCATGACCGAATACGATTCGAACGAGGCCATGCTGCCCGTCGTGTCGGCCGGCAACTCCGGCTACGACGTCGTCGTCCCGTCCGACTACATGGTCGGCATCATGATCGACGGTGAATTCGTGCAGCCGCTCAACTTCGATCTGATCCCCAACGCCTCGAACATCTCCGATGAGTTCGCCTCCCCGAGCTACGACCCCGATTTGACCTACTCGGTCCCCTATCAGTGGGGCTACACCGGTCTGGCGGTCGACACCGATGTAGTCGGCACCGACTTCCCCCGGAGCTGGGACCTGGTCTTCGGTGACGCCGTGCCTGCCGAGGCCGCAGGAAAGATCACCCTGCTGAACGACCCCCGCGAAACAATGGGAGCCGCCCTGAAGGCGCTCGGCTATTCGCTCAACACCACCGACCAGGGCGAGCTCGACGAGGCTCAGGCGCTGATCGAGTCGGCCAAGGGCAACCTGCTGCGATTCGACACCGACTCGTCCGACGAGCTGCTGACCGCCGGCGAATCGGCCATCGCCCACGGCTACTCGGGCGACATGTTCACCCAGTTCCTGGAGATGGACGACCCGAGCCGGTACGTGTTCTTCGTGCCCGAGGAGGGCGGCACCCGCTGGATCGACAACATGGTCATCCCCTTCGACGCTCCCCACCCTTGTACCGCCCACACGTTCATCAACTGGATGCTCGACGGTGAGCAGGGCGCAACCCTGTCGAACTGGAACTACTACGCCACCCCGAACGCGGCCTCGATCGACCTGCTCGACGACGACCTCAACGCCTTCCTGACCGATCCGAGCGTGCTGCCCGGTGGATTGGACAAGGTGGAGGAGATCGCCGACACCGGCGACTTCGAGATCAACTACTCCGACGCCTTCGAGAACGCCAAGGGCTGATCGACAAGGGCTGATAGCTCGCTGATCCGGGCGGCGGCGCCGCCCGGATCAGCAGAACAACCGGTACAGGTGGCGGCTCGCTCGTTCCGCGACCATCTCCGGACAGCGCTCAGCGGTGAGCATACGCGTCATCGTCGACAACAAGCGGTCGACACGCTGTTCCCTCCACGTCGGTTGGCCGGCTGGGCACCCCACTTCGACCACCACGCCCCGGCCTGTTGCATACTTGTCCTTGTATCGCACCAGGCCGGGTTGGTCGAGGTCGCTCACGCCGAGATCGAGGCGCCCACATCCCCAGCGACGCGCCTGCCGTAGTGCCGCCCACATCACCAGGTCGTTGGCCCGTGTGGCCCAGCCGTCGGCGTTCGAGGCGTTGAACTTGTAGTACGCCCGGTCGCGATGACGAAGCAGGAGCACGCCGGCCACGAGCCGGCCGTCGACCCCAGCCGAAACGACCGAGAGCCGATCGGGGCCGAAGTGGGTGTGGAGGGCGTCGAAGAACGTCTGGGGTTGAGCCAGCAAACCATACTTCCGTCTCCGGAGCCGCTGGTGCAGGAGCCGGAACTCGGTGAGTGCCGGTTGGTCGGCGGCAAGGCCCACCTCCACGCCGGAGCGGCGTGCTCGACGAATGTTCTGCCGTGCTTTCGGGGATAGGGCCGTCCACATCGGATCAGCTTCGGTCTCCTCCCATGCCGTTGGGGCGGCGTCGACATCACCGGTGGCGCAGGGTCCGGCAACCGATATGGATGCAAGGCTGTCGGGGCGGCGCACGTCAGTCCAGTGCCAGGCCTGCAACCCCTGCTCCGCCAGGCCGAGCCACGAGGCCAAATCGTCGTCCGGGCCCGGTCGATCATCGGGCCGCTCGACGGGTATCCGCAGCGAGATCGGTGTCGACTGGTCCCAGACCGAGGCCAGGACCGAGGCCATGGCTCTGGGCTCGGTTGAGCCGACGGGGCCGGCGAAGTCGCTGAACGGCAGGCTCCGGCGGCGGCGGCCCCGAAGGTCGTCGACATCGACCCACGCGATCCCGCCGGCCTCAACCAGGACGGCCTTCGGCGACAATCCGTAGGCGTCCCGTAGTACCCGGAGCCACGGTCCGCTCTGGAACAGATGTCCGGCCGACTCGACCAGATCCGACCACCGCTCGTCGGTGCACGGGTTGCAGACGACCGTCGTCGGACCTCGGTGTCCTCCGACACGGCCGAGCCCCGCGACCGGCAACGCATCCGCCGGGTTCATGTCCGTCGCAGCCAGTTGACGAGCCGTCCACCGGGACCGGAGTCGTCCAGCAGGCGGGACCCCAGACCATAAGTGAGGTGACCGCTCGGCCTGATGACCTTGTGGTAGGTCGGGGGACTGATGGCAAGCCGGCCGCCCCAGCCGTGCTTGAACTCGGATCCGGTCCCCTTGACCGCTTCGGCCACCCCGATCTCCTCGGCTCGATGGGCGAGATCCCGAGGCATGCCGCCGAGATCGAAGCGGTGGTAGCCGTGATGATTGGCCCAGGTTATCGACGCCCAGTTCACGGCATCGTTGACGTAGCACGTTCGAGCCCGGGCCGTCCCGTCCCAACCGGTGATCTTGGACTCGACCGTGTCACCGAAGCTGATCATCGCGGCCGCGGCCACCGTACGCCCGTCGAGTCGGGCCAGGAAGAGTTGCATGTTGCCGCCGGGCCGAAGGGCGTCCCACTGTCGCTCCAGATACGACCGCGACATGGCGGCGAAGCCGTGCCGTCGCGCCGAAGCCGAGTACAGCCGATCCAGGACGCCAAGGTCTGCTCGGCCACCTAACACCACGGACACGCCGAACCGCTGGGCGCGACGTACGTTCCGGCGCCGCGACTTCGTCAAGTCCCGGAACAGTTCGTCGTCGGCCCGACCGAGGTCGACCACGAGGGTCGCCGAGGCTGCAACATCGATCGGCGCCGGTTCGTAGCCGAGTGCGGAGAGGTGACCGGCCGTTTCGTGGTCGCCCCGGGCCGGTTGAACCAGCAGGACGGCGCAGCCTGCGGCTCGGGCCTCGGTCTCCACGGCCGTCATGATCGACGCCACCGCCGACCGGTTCGGCGGGTGGGTGAACAGGGGGCCGTAGGACACGTAGGCCGCCCGCACCATCGGGCCGATGCGTCGGATCAACAAACGGGCTCCCGCCACCTCGCCCCGGCCGGGGCCACCGGCGCCTGAAGCCCGGCGGTCGATCACGACACGGGTGTCGGTACGCCGACCTTTGGCCTCGGCCCAGGCCGCCGTCTGATAGATCGAACCCGTGCGAAGTGCGGCCACCAGATCGTCCCATTTCAGCGACTCGACGTGCTGGCCGGCCTCCGTGACCTCCATCATGGGCGCCTCCTTTCCTTCCTGTCGCCAGCTTGCCACTGTGTGCAGGCCCAGGCCAATACCAGCCAGAGCGAGACCACGAACACGGCCGAACTCACCAGCGATGCGGCGATGGCACCCCGCCATCCGGCACCGGGTATCCACGCCAGATTCAAGACGAGGTTGAGGAGTCCGGCGCCGATGGTCAACAGCACCCGTCGGTGGTGGTGGCCGGACCCGGTCAACGCGGTCCCGGCGAAGATCTCGAGGACGGTGAGCAACGGGACCACACTGAGCCACGGCAGGATGGCGGCCGTCTGCTCGTAGGACGATCCGAGAAGCCCGATGGCAAGGTCGCCGGCGAGCAACCAGCCGACCATGGTCACGATCCCGTAGGCCGAGCCGACCACGGTGAAGCGGATCGCCAGCGTGCGAGCCTCGACGACGGATCGAGCTCCGGCCCGCCACAACCGTGCGCTCACTGCGTGCAGCGCAGCAAAACACGGGGCTAGGGACACGGTCAACAGCCGCCGGCCGGCGGCGTAGAGACCGGCGTCGGCCGTGAAGTCGAACCGGACCAACAGCACGCTGTCCGTGGTGGCGAGCAGCCGCTCGGCACCGAAGCCAACACTGTAGGGAAGACCCTCGCGGACATCGATGCGCCGCGGGCGGGACGGACCGACGAGACGGCCGACGGTCGCCACCTGGGCCACGACGAGCACGACACCGCTCACACCGATGGAGATCACGATCCAGAGGCCGAGACCCGGTCGATCAACGGTTGCCAGCAGCACCGCCGCCGCAACCGCCCGTCCGATTCCGTAAACCGACCAGGCGGCGGCCTTGGCCGCCAGTCGCTCGGTGGCCTGCGCTGCGAACAAGGTCACCTCGACCAGGCCCATAAGCAACAGCTCGGCGACGGCGACACCGGCGAACAGCAGAGCCGGCATCTGGGGCAGGATGACGGGTCGGACCACCAGGACCGACGCACCGACCAGCAGCGAACCCGTCACCGTCAGGCCGGACGCCGTCGCCAGCGCCCGTTCAGGGCTCCACCGATCCTTCGTCACCCGCTGCAACAGCAGCCAACCGCCACCCACGCTGGCCAGCGGGAACACCGTAGCGAACAACGCGGTGGCCGAAACGAGGAGACCGAAATCGGCAGGCGGATAGACGCGGACCAACACGAGGAAGGCGGCGAACGATCCGGTCAATCGCACGGCCTCACCGGTGACACTCCAGATGAGGTTGTTCGCGATCACCCGACGAGGCAGTGGCCCTCCGGTTCGGCTGTCAACCGGTGCCACCCTCGCCGTTCGACCGACCTCCGACGATCGGGGCGTCAATGGACCGGACTCGGCGATCACCAGTTCCGCCGCTCATCCCGGGCGAGCCAGGCATCCGCGTCGATCCCGCTGTCGACGAGCCAGTCGATGTAGCGTCTCAGTCCCTCGTCGATCGACACCGTCGGATGCCAGCTCAACAACCGACCGGCGCGACGAATGTCGGCCCGGTGCCGCTCGACGTCGCCGGGCCTTCGACGATCGAAGATCGGGGATTCGGCACCCCGACCCAGGATCGCAAGTATCTTCGCCGCCAACTGCCGGATCGAGACCTCCTGGCCACGTCCGAGGTTGACCACAGTGCCGAGACAGGCGTCCGATACCGCGGCGCACACGATGCCCCGCGCCGAGTCCTCCACCCAGACGAAGTCGCGGGTCTGGAGCCCCGAGCCGAACACGACGGGTCGTGCGCCCGCCATCGTTCGCAGGACGAACTTGGGGATGACCTCCGCTCCGGTCCCCAGCGCGGGTTCCCTGGGTCCGTAGCTGTTGAAGAGCCGCACGATCACCACCGGGAGCCCGTAGGTGCGTGCCATCAACATCGTGTAGGTTTCGCCCATCAGTTTGGAGGCGCCGTGAATCGTGGTCGGTTCGGTGGGATGGTCCTCGGTCATCGGTACCGTCTGCGCGGTGCCATAGGCCTGCGACGACGACACGTAGACCAGGCGACCGACACGGTTACGGGTTGCGGCCAGACAGACGTTGAGGGTTCCCGAGACATTGACCTCGTGAACGTGGAGCGGCCGGCCGATGCCGGTCCGAACACAGGCGACCGCCATGTGCACGACAACGTCGGCGTCGGCGATCACGTCGTTCATGGCCCGGCCGTCGGTGACGTCGGCCTCGACCAGCGCCACCCGTCCCGCGTGCGATCTGTCGTTGCCGCTGTCCAGATGGTGCGAGAGGTTGCGGCGGGTGCCGGTCGAGAGGTTGTCGACGACGACAACCCGGTTGTTGGCGGCCACCAGCAGATCGACGACGTGGCTGCCGATGAAGCCGGCCCCGCCGGTGACGACGATTCGTTGGTTCTGTGGAGTCATACAACCTCTCGCCCCGCTCGGACCGCCCGCCGCCTCGGTCAGCCCGCTCGATCGACGTCGAGCACCACCGGAACCGTGCGGGCCAGGATCGTCAGGTCCAGAGCAAGGTTCCAGGTGTCGGCGTACTGGACATCGAGGTCGAGCATTTGCAGATACGACAGCTCGCTCCGTCCGCTCACCTGCCACAGTCCGGTCATTCCGGGCGGTACGTCGAAGCGACGGAAGTGGTGTGCGGCATAGATGTTGAGTGAGTAGGCGAGGTCCGGCCGCGGGCCGACCAGGCTCATCTGGCCTTTCAGGACGTTCACCAGCTGCGGGAGTTCGTCAATGCTCAGCTTGCGAATGACCTTCCCGACCGCCGTGACCCGCCGGTCCTCGACCACCTTGAAATGGTCGACCTCACAGGTTCCACCGGCTTGTTCGTAGAGGAATCTCCGGTGGACATCCGGGTCGGCGTCACCCCGCATCGACCGGAACTTGTACACCATGAACGGCTGTTGATGGAGTCCCAGGCGCTCCTGGCGAAAGACGGCGGGCCCCGGTGAGGTCAGACGGACCGCCGCGGCGACGAGGACCAGAAGCGGAGCCAGGAGAACCAACAGGATCGACGCGATGACGACGTCGAGCAGCCGTTTGACGGCTCGCTGCACCCGCATCTCGATCGACGACAGCGGCCGCGTCGACGTCATGCGACCCGCCGTCAACGGTTCAGCTCCCAGTCCTGGTGAAGACGGATCCAGGACGGCAGTTCACCCTCGGCCGTCGCCGGTCCGCCGTCGTTGGCCCAGAGCCACCAGTCGGTTCCCGGTGTGGGAGCCACCACCTCCCCCTCAAACCGATTGCCGGTGACCCAGATGCGTCCACTGGTCGTGGCGTCCCCCTGGATGCTCAACGCCGACCCGGTGGCCGTTACCACATTGTCGGTGACAACGAGGTCTCGAACCCCGATCCAGGGAAAGCCGTTGCTCTCGTCGACGCCGAAGTCGAGTCCGTCCGCCTCCGACTCGAAGCGGTTGCCGGTGACGAGCAGCCGGGCCGATCCGTAGTCGGCCGCCTCGAGGATGGCGGTCCGGACGCCGTCGGCACCTCCCCAGCCACTCCACGTCAGGCAGGCGACGCTGCAGCCCTCGGAGCGGTTCCCGGCGACGACGCCGCCATAGGAGTTCTCGACCATGATGATGTCGGTGACGTTGTCGACGAACTGGTTCCCTCGAATCGCCGTCTCGCCGCTGAATCCCCAGGTGTCGTTGCCGAGGAGGATCCCGGACCACCCGCTGGCGCCCGACCCGATCCAGTTGTTCTCGACGACGAGGTCGCGGCTGCCGCCGCCGTGCTCATTGAATCCGTAGGTTCGACTGCCGCCCAGAACCGTGTTGCGCACGAGGCCCCGGTAGACGAACTGCATCGTGATGAGACTCATGTTCCGATCGTGAACCTGCGAACCGATCGTGCTGTCGAGCACGGTGACGTCGGTGGCGGGACCGAACCCGACCTTGTACTTGCACGGTTCGGGCTGGTAGCCGGCGGCACCGCCCTCGATGCCGGTGAAGCCGACAATGGTGATGCCGTGACCGCTGGCGTCGAGGAAGTTGCGATTGGACCATCGACCGGTGACCTCGGCCAGCCGGAAATCGACCTGGTATCTGGCATCGATCAGTCGGTGATACGTGCGGTCCTCGGGCCCGCCGCCCTCGAGCGTCATGAGCTCGATACCGTTGCCTCGCCCGCTTCCGTACCGGTACAGGGATGAACCCTGGGTGAGAACCGGGCTGGTCGGATGATCGATCGTGAACGACCGGTCCGCGACGCCCACCACCACACCGGCCTCGAACGGGTACCGCTGGTCGTTCCCCGACGCCGGGTCCTGCGGGATCTCCAAGGCGTGGAATTCACCGGTCGACAGCTGCCCGATGGCCCCGTCGATCTCGACGATGTCGCCCACCTCGAACGGAGGGGTTCCGTCGACCGGAATCTCGGTGCTGCCCCTGGGCATGGTGGTGGCCACCTCGACATCGAGTTCTTCGGGGTCTCCACGAAACAGCAGCAACGGCGTGACCCGGCCGCAGGATTCGAGGGAGCCGGGGAATGATGCCCGCAACACTGTCTCGTTCTCGCCGGCTCCCCGCAGCAGAATGCCGCTGCCGTCGATCATCAAGGCGTCGTCGAACGAGTAGGTCCCGGCGCCGAACAGCACGACCCCGCCACCGGCGGCGTCCGCGGCGGCAACGGCCTGCTCGGCCTTCTCGAGATCAGACCCGTCGTAGTCGTCGACCGCGAACACCGCTCCGATATCGCTTGTCGAGCGGACCTCAGCGGTCACCGGCTCCGACCAGGGACCGGGACCCGCGGCGAGCAGGGCCCGGACCTGGTATCGGTGCAATCCGGGCTCCACCGCATCGTCGACAACGGCCAGGTCGTTCCACGGCTCGTCGTCGATCGTCGTCTCGGCGATGACATCCCCGTCGCGTGCAACCTCGTAGCCGACGGCCAACGGAGCCTCGTCCGGGTTGCGGGCGAGGTCGATGTGGCTCCAGCTCACGGAGACGTAGGAGTGGTCCTCGGCGATCGGTCCTTGGACCACCACCAGGGCCAGCGGGGCGGACCCTGCGACCACGTCGGCCCCGTCGACGATCATCGGCGGATTGGCGACCACGGTGTCCGATTCGGTCGACGCGGCCTCCGAATGCAGCCCGGCCGCCGAATCGGCATCGGCGCCGACGCCGGCATCGTCACCGACCGAACAGCCGACGGCGAGGCAGCCGAGCACGGCCAGGCCGACAAGTCGGTACATCCCGGTGGTCATGGCGCACTCCGTCCGCCGGCCCGTTCGGGAGATCTCGAGCCAACTGGCGAAGGATGGCCCACGGTCGCGAGCGTGCGCAAACGGCGGATTCCCAACACCCGTTCCCAGCGGTGCCCGGAAGGCCAGAGCGTGGGTACCGTCAGCATGGCGAGGAGTGGGAACAGGGCATCAGCCGGACCTCGAAGCGTGAGATGCACGTCGAACAACATCAGAACGAAGACCACGGAGAGGGCGATCGCCGTCGCCAGCCCGACGACGGGACCGACCTCACCGACGGCTCCGGATCGGGGCCGGGATCCGGCCAGGGTCACCGAGCCGGCCAGCCCGTGCCAGCTGAACCATGCGAACGCCATGAGCAGCGGAACGCCGCCGGTCCAGAGGAGCCAGGTGTGACCGCTCTCGATGTAGACCCAGTCCCGCCACGGCTCGTACGACGGTACGCGTCCGGCAGGACGTACCCCGAGGATCCAATTGCCCTTGCGGAACAGCTCGGGCCAGAAGTAGTTGGTCAGATTGAAGTACCGGGCGTTCCAGCTGTCCGGGATCCGATCGGTGCCGGTGCCGACCAACCGAGCGTTCACCACCGGCCAGAGCAGGACGGTCGCCACGGCGGCGGCCGGGATGGCGACGGTCAGCGTTTGCAGCAGGCGGCGGGTGAGGAACCCGAACGTCGTGATCGCGACCGCCAAGGCGAAGGCGGCCGAGATCTGGCCCGACGCGAAACACGCCAACCCGAAGAACACGCACCCCGAGGCGGTCAACAGGCGTGGACCCATCCGATGATGCCACATCGCCGCGGTGAGGCCCAGGTCGAACGCCATGACGTCGGCCGTGCCGTGTGAGGTACCGAGGGTCGACGAACCCCGGTTGTTGGTGAGGGCTGTCAACGGTTCGTCGTAGACGGCGGCGAGAAACCGGGGCACTCCCGCAACGTTGAGCGACTGCAGGATGGCGACCGCGCCGATTACGACCCCGATCGACAGCATGATGATCAGGCACACCCGGACCTGCCTGCGGTTCGTGACGACCAATCGGAACAGAACGAACACAAGGAGATACTTCCAGATGAACGTGGCGTAGAGCAGGTCGTCCATCAAAGGACGGTAACCCCGGGCCGCCCGCCACAACAAGGGAACCACCGAGCTGAAGATCGCCATGGCGACGATCGATCGGTCCAGCGCCGTGATCCGGTATCGGACGAGGGCGGCGGGCGGATGACCGGTGAGGGCGTCACGGGCGAAGCGGACGCCCACACCGATCAGCAGGACGACCAACAGCAGCTCCCCAGGCCGAACCAGGGGGACGACGCTGTCCCGACCGAACCCGGCGACCAGCGGCGCGAGGGCCAGGTACCAGTAGGCGGCTCGGACCGGTGCGTCGATCACGACGGCCAGCACAACGGCCCCGCCCAGGACACCGAGGCCGATGGGCAGCTCGATCGCAGCCGCCCCGACGACCGCCACCGTGATCACGGCGGCCGCGGCCGGCAGGACTGCCGGTACGACGGCGGCCCGGTACCCGTCGGTGCGGTGACGCCCGAGCGCTGTCGGTGGACCGGTCGTCAAGACGCCGACTCCTCCGGATCGGAGGTTGGCGACTGGTAACGGATCGATGCGAGGAACAGGAAGAGAACAGCGATCACGAGTCCGACCAGCATCCCGACGGCAGCCAGAGCGAGCGGCTTCGGCCATGCAGGCTCCGACAGCAGGCGAGGCTCGGTCACGACGAGGGCGCCGATCCGACTTCGTTCCTCGACCTCGGCCGCCAACATCGCTTCCTCCAGCTGCGCCATCTGACTGAGCAGTTGCTCCGACTCGAGCGAGAGTCGGCGGACCTCGGACGGGTGAGGCGGCGGCAGTTCCGCCGCTTCGGCCTCGGCATTGGCCGCCTGGAGCGGAATGAGGCGACCCTCGATCAGCTGGCGCTGCTCGGCCAGCTCGTCGAGGCGCCGTCGATAGACGTCGCGGGTCGTGGACGTCGCCTCGGACTCGACTTCGACGAGGTAGGCGTCCAACACGGTCGACACGACCGAGCGGGCGAGCGAGGCGTCCGTGTCGACGAAGGTGATGCCGAGTGCGGTCGATGACTCGACCGGGAAGACCTTCAGGTTCTTCTCGATGTAGTCGCGGTCGACCGGCAGTTCGACCACCGCTCGTTCGAGAACGGCCGAGCTCTGGATGAGGACCTGCTGCGTGGCGAGGTATCGATCCGCCTGTTCCTGGCCGACGTCGAGCACGACCTCGGCCTCGGCGGTCCACCGCTCGTCCATCCGATCGGCGATGAAATAACCGGCACCGCCACCGATGGTCATCAACACCGCCACGACCAGGGCCAGCGCACCGAGCCGTTCCGCCGTCAGGGGCGATTGTTGCGACGAGCGGTCCAGGGGCAGGGGGCGGGTAACGTCGTTGGTCGGCAGCGTCTGCACGATGCCGATGATGACCCGGTTGTCATCGTCCTGATCGGAACCGGCCGGCGTCCACCGTCCGTCCGATCCGGCGCTGAGCACCGGCCGGAACGCACCGACGATCTCCTTGCCGGGCTGGGATGTCGACGAACCTTTCTGCTGGTTGGAGCCGGTCGACCTACTGTCTCCTGGATCGTCGGGCCCGACGGTACCGGATGGGCCGGCGTCGGGTTCGGAGGCCGTGGAACGCCTTGCGGTCACCAGCGTTCGCCTCCTGTGTGCACGATCCGCCGGCGACGATTCGTCCACGATGTCGGGCCGCAGAATCTCGCGGGTCATCGACGCCGCCTGCTCCAGCCACTCCTCGACCGGGATGCGGTCCGACCCGTCGCCGTCCGACCCGTCGTCGGACCCGCCGCCGGTTTCATCGTCGCGTGTTTCGTGGTCGTCCAATCCAACTTCGACCTCGGGCACGATCGACGCATCATCGTCCTGCTGGGCCTGCGGTGGCTCGGTCTCGATCGCGGTCTGCTCATTTACACTGGTCACGGATCACGTCCTTGCGTTCGGCGACATGGTCGAATTCTCTGCCCGCTGTCCCGCCGTTGCCACGACCGGCGAGAGCACCGGCGCTGTCGACGCCGGTGATCCAACCGGCTTGGGATCGAGACCCAACACCGACTGCCAGAGGGCCACGTAGCCCGCGGCCTGGTGTGGCCAGCCGAGTCGTGCCTCGATCCGGCGTCGACCTTCACGTCCCATCGATGCCATCCGATCCGGGTCGTCGAGGAGACGATCCAGGCAGCGGGCCAACGCCTCGGGAGTTCCGTCGGCTGCGTACACGGCGGCGGGACCGGCGGAGATCCGGGTTTCGTGGAGATCGTGGGCGACGACGGGAAGCCCGAAGGCCATGTACTCGAGCGTTTTGTTCATCGTCGAGCAGTTGTTGAGTGGACCCGGGGGGTCGGCACTGAGGCCGACATCGGCCGCCGACAACAAGGCGAACGCCTCGTCGTCCGGTATCCAGCCGGTGAACGTCACGTACCGATCGAGATCGAGCTGCTCGGCCACCGCCATGGCCGCGGCTCGTGCCTCACCCCGACCGATGAAGACGAAGTCGGTGTCGGTCCGTCCGATCCGGCGAACGAGATGGGCGACAGCACGCACTGCGTCGTCCACGCCGTCCTGGGGACCGATGTTTCCCATCCACACGACGAGGCGCCGATCACCGCCGGATCGGCTGACCGAACCGTTGGGCCGCATCCTCTCGGGGTCGGGCCCGTTTCGGACGACGACCACGTCACGGGGGCCGACGCCGCCTCGCTCGATTGCGACTCGACGGTAGGAGTCGTTGGTGGCGATGACACGGCTGGCGCTCAGGTAGGTCTCGCGTTCGCAGCGTCGAAGGACGGCCAGGATGACGGCGACCAACGGCGCCGGGACGCGTCTGTCGGCGCCTGGGGCGGGCCCGGCACCGAATCGAGTCAGGAACAACTCGGGGCACAGGTCGTGCTGGTCGAAGAGGAAGGGAATGCCACGACGCCGCGCCCACCAGCCCACGGCGAAGAAGATGTCGGGCGGGTTGCAGACCTGGATGCCGCCGATCCTGCTCGATCGGTGAAGGCGGCGCAGGATCCACGTCATCTTCGCCAGTGCAACAAGATACTCCAACACGAAACCGAGTACACCGGATCGCTCCCGCGCCGGGACGAACGATCGGATCTCGACGCCGTCGACGGTCCGCCTTCTCGAACCCCGTCCGCCGGAGCCGGAGGCCCACTCCTCCGATGCCGGACACACGACCGTCACGGCCAACCCGTGCCGAACCAGCGCCCGGGCCTGTCGCCAGACCCGGCGGTCCCGCTCGACCGGCAGATTCTCCAGCAGGATCACGATCCGTCCGGGGGTCGTGCCGTCACGGACCGGATCGTCGAGCCAGGGCCCGTTCACCATGCCACCCCCTGATAGTCAGCGGAGCGGTCCCGGAGCTCGACGGACAGCGAACCTTCGGCATCGATCACCGTGATCCGCGGCCGTCGACCCAGTTCGGCCAGGACATCGTCGCCGACCGTTCCCAGGAGCGCTACATCCGCCTCGTCCAAGGCCTCTGCAGGCGTCGAGCAGACCAGGCGGGCGAGGTGTGGGAGCCGCTCCTCGATGTATGCCTGGTTGGCGCCCGTCAACCGACCGGTGTCGAGGTCCGGATCCCAGATCGCGACCTCACAACCCCGGCCGAGCAACCATTCGGCCACCCTCACGTACGGGCTCTCCCGCACATCGTCGGTGCCCGCCTTGAAGGTCAGTCCGAGCACACAGACTCGCCGAGGGCGGAAGGACTCGATCAGTCGGGTCGTGTGTCGGACGTGCTCGTCGTTCGACCGCAGCACACTGTCGATCAGCGGGACGTCGAGGTCGAGTCGCCGGCTGTGGTGCCCGAGGGCCCGCAGATCCTTGGGCAGACAGCTTCCACCGAAGGCGAATCCGGGCCGAAGGTAGGCATCGGAGATGTTGAGCCGCTGGTCTCGGCAGAGTACGTCCATCACGGACAGGCCGTGAGCACCGGACGCCTGTGAGATCCGCCCGATCTCGTTGGCGAACGCCACCTTCAGGGCGTGGAAGGCGTTGCAGGCGTACTTGATCATCTCGGCCGTCGGCACGGTGACCGACTGAACCGGACGACCGGTGAAGGCGAACAGCCGGTTCACGGTGTGTTCGGACCTGGCATCCGACACCCCGGCAACGGTGAACGGCGGATCGAGGAAGTCGCTGACGGCCGACGCCTCGCGGAGGAACTCGGGACACATCGCCAGGCCGAAGTCGACGCCGGCTCGGGGCCCGAACCGTTCCTCCACGGAACGGGCGATTCCGTCCACGGTTCCCGGAAGTACCGTCGACCGGACGATGATGACGGGATATCGACGCCGGTCACCGGATGCCAGCGCCTCTACAATCGAATCGACGACCGTGACCACCGCCGAGACATCGGGCGAGCCGTTGTTGCTCGACGGGGTCCCGACACAGACGAGGTGGACATCGACGGTGTCCAACAGCCCTGCGACCGCGTCGGCGCCATGGACACGGGCGATCAGGCGACCGTTCGCCGTGACCCGCCCGACCACGTCGGCCAGTCCAGGTTCCGAGACGCTCGGCTGCCCGGCGTTGATCTGATCGACCTTGCTCCGATCAATGTCGACACCGATGACGTGATGACCCTGATCGGCCAGACATGCCGCGCTGACCGCACCCACATGGCCCAGACCGTGCACGGCCACCGTCAGAGGCTGATCGATCATCTGCTCGCTCCCGACCTGGTCCAGAATGCCCGGGCCACCTCGCAGACGAGATCGATGTCGTCGTCGGTCATCGTCGGGAACAGCGGGAGCGAAACGAGTCGGTCCGCCGCCCTCTCCACGATCGGCAGATAGCCGGATCCGAAGCGCTCGAACGCCGGTTGGCGATGGCACGGAACCGGGTAGTGAACCGAGGTCTCAATGTGGCGATCGGCCAGCCACCGCTGAAACCGGTCGCGACCATTGACCTGCACCACCATCAGGTGATGGACCGGTTCGGCTCCCGGCTGCACCTCCGGGAAGGAGATCGGCAGGTCCGACAAGCGCCGTCGATAGCGCTCGGCCGCCGCCCGGCGCCGGCGATTCTCCCGATCGAGATTCGGGAGCTTGACCGACAGGAAGGCGGCCTGGATGCCATCGAGTCGGCTGTTCCGGCCGACCTCGACGTGGATCCCGACGATTCGACCCCTCCCGTGGTTGCCGAGCACCCGAATTCGTTCGGCGAGCGCCGCATCATCGGTCACAACCGCGCCGCCATCACCGAGGGCTCCGAGGTTCTTGCTCGGGTAGAAACTGAACGTGCCGGCACGACCCAGCGATCCGGCCCGTGCCCCGCGAAACGTCGCACCGTGGGCTTGGGCCGCATCCTCGATCACCACGATCCCACGTGGTTCCGTCACCGACATCACCGATTCGACGTCCACCATCTGGCCGTAGAGATGTACGACGATCACCGCCGCGGTCGCCGGCCCGATGGCGGACAGCACGTTCGTCGGTGTCACGAGCAACGTTCCCGGGTCGACGTCGACGAACCGTGGGGTCGCCCCGATGGCGACGACGGCGGCCGGGGTGGCGATGAAGGTGTTGGCCGGAACGATGACCTCGTCGCCCGGACCGATACCAATGCCGCGCAGCACGAGTTCGATGGCGTCGGTCCCGTTTGCCACACCGATTGCATGGTCGACGCCGCAGTACCGGGCCCACTCCCGCTCGAAGCGATCCAGCCACTCCCCGCCGACGAATGCGGCGGCGGCGGCCAGCTCGTCGAAGCGATGATGGAACTCGGCCATCAACGGTTGGTGGAGCGCGGGAAGGTCGCAGAACGACACGGTGCGGCGCTCGTCACCGCCCGGCCGTGTCGAGGAAGAATACGAGGGGCTCACCGTGCCTCCCCGAATTCCGTCCCGATCGCCGGCCGGCTGCCGTTGCGCGCCGATCCCGCCCCGACCGTCGCCGCGGGCACCGGCTCCACGGGTGCGGCGTGCCCGGGCTCGATGTTTGCCCCATAGGAGATGTCGACGGAGCGACCGAGCCGCATCGATTCGGTCGCCGCCTCGAGGACGCGAACGACCGCCAGCCCACTGCGGCCGTCGGACGGCACCGGTTCACCGGCCAGGATCGACTCGACGAAGGTCCGATCCTCGATGGCCAGGGGCTCGCGGAAGTCGATGTAGGGACATTCGCTGCCGCCGCGCCGGTAGGCGATCTGGCCGTGGGCCGGCGCCGCACCCTCGGCCGCATCGATCCCCTTGTCGAAGATCTTCAGCCGCTCGTCGTCGGCGAGATCGTCGTAGACGGCCATCTTGCGGCTGCCGACGACGGTGACCCGACGGACTTTGCACGGATCGAGCCAGCTCAGATGGACCTGAGCCACCAGTCCGATGTCGGGATAGTGCAACCGCAGGTAGGCGACGTCTTCGACGGGCTGGTGTCCGAGGGCGCCGGCCCACGCCGATACCGAGGTCGGTCGGGAGCCCAGAAGGTAGTTGACGATCGAGATGTCGTGGGGACCAAGATCCCAGACGACGTTCACATCACCCTGGAAGAGTCCGAGATTGAGTCGTGCGGTGTAGATGTGGTAGATCTCGCCCAGCGACCCCTGCTGGAGAATCGTGCGCAGCTTCCAGACCGCCGGGTTGTACTCGAAGGTGTGGCCGCTCATCACCCGGAGCCCTCGCTGGTCTCCGAGCCGCACCAACCGCTCGGCGTCGACGACCGAGGTCGCCAGCGGCTTCTCCACCAGGACATGGCAGCCGCTCTCCAGTGCCTCGGTCGCAAGGGCGCCGTGGGTCCGGGCCGGCGTCGCGACCACGACCGCATCGAGTTCGGCACCGACGTCGGCCAACGCCGAAGCCGTCCCGATCTGTGGAAACCGCCGAGCCAGACTCGACAGCGTCGACGGGTCGTGGTCGATGGCAACCACGAGGGCGACCTGGGGCATGGCCGTGAGGACACGGACGTGTTTGGAGCCCCAGTATCCACAGCCGACGACTCCGACTTTCAACGTCGGCCCGTGCGCTGACCCCCCTGGGTCGGTCAACAATTCGAAGATCTGATCTTTCGGCAATGCTTCCCCCGATGCAAATCGAATTCCTGGATGTAAGATTCGAGACCGAACGATCGGTACCGAGTAATTCGCTGGACGGTTCTGTTCCGATATCCAACCCCATGACTGACAATGTCCCGCCTCCGACGGGTATCATGTGCCGTCTCCCGGCGAGAGCTCGAACGTCTCTGGTCCGTCACTGACCAATCAATGACCAGGCAGTTGTTCCGATGGCTCGCGGCGCGGGTCCTTCCGCTAAAGGGCGGTACGCGGGCGCCTCGTCCGATTCATTCGACTAATCGCTTGACAACATAGGTTCCTTTGACAGTTAATGAACGGGCGGGCAGTCGAGGGACCATGCAGCCGGCGGACCACTCTCTTTCTCCCGTATACATAACGCTCGTTCCGGGATTCAGGCTCTCCGTCGACAACGTGCCGTCCGATATCGGTTTGCCGGCCACCCGCCTGCTGGCCCTGTTGGCCCTCAACCCCGAGCCGATGGAGCGGGCCGCGGTCGCCGGCAAGCTATGGCCCGACGTGACCGAGCTGCGCGCCGGCGCAAATCTGCGGACCGGACTCTGGCGGATCAATCAGCTGTGCAAGCGACTCATCTCGGCCGACGGCAGCCGGCTGCGCCTGTGCGACCAGGTGGCGATCGATCTCGTCGATCTCCAGCGCCTTGCGCATCGGGTTCTTGGACGGGAAGACGTCGGCAACCTGGTGTCGACGGGTGGCGACGAACGAGTGGACGTGCAGCGATTGATTCGATCGTTCACCCACGAGCTGTTGGCCGGATGGTACGAGGACTGGCTCGACGTTCACCAGGAACGGTGGCGGCAGCTTCGGCTCCACGCGCTCGACACGCTGGCGATGCTGTTCACCGAGCTTGGTCTGTTCGCTGCCGCCATCGACGCTGCGACCTCGGCCGTGGCGGCAGAGCCGCTGCGGGAGTCCGGCTACCGGGCCCTGATGTCGGCCCATCTCGCCGAGGGGAACATCGCCGAGGCGGTGCGAACCCACGAGCAGTACCGCAGGGTGCTGGAACGGGAGCTCGGTGTCTCACCTTCCCTCCAGATGTACGAGCTGATGAGCCGGGCCACCGGAGCCGCCTCATCCCGCGGCCGCCGGCGGTCGGATCGAAGCGACGCGACCTGCGCGGTGTTCTCGTCGCCGGACACGCCGGAACGCAGCGGGAGTGAACAGCTGGCGCAGGACGCGGCCAACCGTCGACCATGGACCTAGCGCTCGACCGAGGTGGCAACGTGAGAACAGATGCCGGACGACGCCCGCTCGCGGCACGCCTCCACCACAAGGGACTTGCACTGACGACCCGCCTTGCGGTCGAACCCATCCTCGGTACCCCCTTCCTGAGCCTCGCCGACGAACGGGAACAGTGGGTGCTACAGAATGAGTCCGAACGGGAGGCGTGGCGAGCGGAGGCGTTGGATCGGATCGTGCGTTATGCGGTCCGTTGTGTACCGGCCTATGCGGGACTCGAGCCTCGGCTCGACCACTTCCCCGTCGTCGACAAACAGACCATGATCGATCGCCCTGATGAGTTTCTCAGCACCCGACGGGACGAGCACCGGGTCGTCTGGAAACACACCGGCGGATCAACGGGCGATCCCTGGAACTATCCGCTCGATCGGCGGGCCTGGGCGGAGGGATACGCCACCCAGATCTACCGCTTCCGGGAATTCGGCGTCGAGTACGGGGACCCCAAACTCCTGCTCGGGTTCCCGACCTCCCTCGGCCTCAACCACAAGAGCAGGATCCGGAGACTGCGGTTCGCGGTTGAGCGAACCGACGTCTCGCTGGCAAGCATCGAGGTCGACGGTACTCGGAGCCTGGAACGGGCCGTCCAGGCCTGCGACCGCCACGTCCGCATGTGGTACGGCTACGCCTCCACGATCGCCAGCATGGCTGCGGCGGTGCTCGATGCCGCTCGGACTCTCTCCGGACCGCCGCTCATCGTGACGATGGCTGAACCCCTGTGGCCGGCGTGGCACCGGGACATCGTCGACGCCTTCGGCTCGACCGTGGTCGAGGAGTACGGTGCAAACGACGGGGGGATCATGGCGCACCGGTGCGAGGCGGGCAATCTCCATCTGGCCGATCATCAGTCGCTGGTGGAGGTGCTCGACGACGAGGATCGCGCCTGCCCCCCCGGACAGCCAGGCGCCATCGTCGTGACCAACTTCCACGCTCGCCACATGCCGTTCATCCGCTATCGGGTCGGGGACATCGGCATCGAGGGCACCCTCAACTGCGACTGTGGCCGTGCGGGCCGGACGCTGACCGCGGTGACCGGACGGTCGGGTGACTTCGTTCTGCTGCCCGACGGGACCCAGCTCGTTCCCGCCACCTTCTTCCTGCCCTTCAACCAGGTCGAAGGCGTCAGGCGATGGCAGATCGTCCAACCCGATCCCCGGTCACTGGTTGTCAGAGTGGAACCCCGGGCCTCCTTCAACGCCGACGAGAAGAAGACGATCCTGAGCTGGGTTCGTCAACGGTCGAAGGATCAGCTCGATGTGCGACTTTCCGACGACGAGCCGTTCGAGCTGACCTCAGGCGGAAAGCACCGGATCGTGATCCGGCATTTCTGAGGAAGTTCGGGCGCTCCGACCGGGCGTGCGGTCGCGCCTCGGCTCGCGGCGTCCGGGGATGGCCCGACCACTCGGTCGTCAGTCGGAATCCCGGTCGAGCTTCTCGGCGATCGCCTCGAGCAGCTCGGTCTGGCGGAACTGGTTGACGAAGAACTCGAGCGTCAGTCGGATCATCACCAGGTAGAACAATCCGAGGAGGGGTCCCAGGATCAGTGCAACGAGCGCCGTCGCCCCGCCACCGGCCAGACCACCGACGATGAAGAACAGGGTGAACAGGGCGACGGCGACGATCACCAGGACGTAGACGACGGAGATGGCGCGGCCGGTGATGAAGCTGGTGAACTTCGTGTCGAAAAGCGTCGACAGGAAGCCACCGACGTCCGACGAGCCCGACGGCCCCGGGTACGTCGACGGGTCGGCCGGCGGAGCACTCCAGTCGTCCGGGGAGGCCACCGCCGGGTCGGACGCCGATGTGGCCGCCTCCGTGACATGGTCGGACGCCGATGTGGCCGCCTCCGTGACATGGTCGAGCGCCGATGTGGCCGCCTCCGTGACCGGTGCCGAAGCAGGGGCCGCTGCGGCCGGTGAAGACTGGCGGTCGCTGTATCCGGTCGTTTCCCGGTGGTCGCTGTATCCGGTCGTTTCCCGGTGGTCGCTGTATCCGGTTGTGTCCTCGGCGGCCGGCGACTCGGTCGCCGCGTACTGGCCGGTCGGATTCACCGGTTGCGGGTCGCTCTGCCAGGCCGACCCGTCCCAGTACCGTTGCGTACCCGGAGGATCACCCTGGGCGTGGTACCAGCCGGCGGGGCGGTACCCGCCAGTGGCCGATTGGCCCGACGTATCACTCATGACCTCTCCCTCTGTCGCGAGATGGTGAGCCGATAGGTCGGCCACCAGCGGCAACTCTAGGGCGAGCGTGGGCTCGGCTCAACCATCTGTGGAATGCGCGGCCTGAGCTGTGAGGAAAGCGGGGAGGAGATAGAGGAGGGAATTTCTACCGCCTTCCCCGCTTCCCGACCTTTGTCTACCGCCAAACGTAGCGCTTCGCGATAGCGAAGTCCTCACCGTCGGAGGATCCAAGGGCAGCTGCTCAAAGCGGTTCGCCGAACAGCCGACCGGTCGTCGTGGCCAGGAACGAGTCGAAGGGAATCTCCTCCTGTCTGATGAAGCCCCGCTCCGGCAGTAAGCCGTCCCGGACCATCTGGATGACCGACGCAACCGAACCGGCCGTGGTCCAGGCAATGGCGGTGGCCCGCTCACCGCCGACGACGATCGGGCGGAACTTTCGCACGAACTCGACCCGTTTGAGCTGGTCGTCGGTCCACCCCTCGGACGCGACGTGAATGTACACGGCGTCGGTGGCCACGGGCGGTTTGGCGTTGGTGAGGATCTCCCCGGCCAGCTCGCGCCGTTCCCGCATCAGGAGCTCGTGGAAGAAGAAGTTCATCAGATCCATGTGGCCGGGGTAACGCAAGGTCTTGTAGTCGAGGTTCTCGACCCGATCGAGGTAGGTTTCGCACATCGTCCCGAGACCACCGGAGGTGGTGAACGCCTCGAGCCGGGTGCCCGCCACGTACACCGTCTCCTTCCACTCCATCGGCGACACCCACTTGTGAACCCCCTCCTCGATGACCTCACAGTCGTTGAGGTATTCGTTGACGACGCCTTCCGGGGACCAGTTGAAGGCGTAGCCCAGCAGCCCGGTCGGATGCTCGGGCAGCGCACCGACCCGCATCCGGATCGAGCGGCAGCGATCGAACGACTCGGCCTGTGAGGCGGCGACGATGCCAACGAAGCCGGGCGCCAGACCACACTGGGGGGCCATCACCCCGGCCGAGGTCTCCGCCAGGGCCCGAATGTGCCTGGTGGTGGCGACGTCCTCGGTCAGATCGAAGTAGTGGATCCCCAGGCGGTGGGCCACGTCGGCCACGCCGATGTTGAACGAGTACGGAAGGCACGACAGGACGGCCCGGCGGTCGGCCAGCGCCGCAGCCAGAGCCTCGGTGTCGGACACGTCGGTGGTCTTGACCGGAAACGTTTCGGATGGTGAGCGGGGCCGCACGTCGTGGCCGACGACGTGGAATCCCGCATCGGCCAGCAGACGGGCGGCGAGCAGACCGACCTTGCCGAGGCCGAGAACGGCCACGGCCTCGACATCATCGGTGCGGGCCATCCTCAGACCTCGAACCGGATGCCCTGAGCCAGCGGCAGCTCACGGGAGTAGTTGACGGTCTGGGTCTGCCGGCGCATGTAACCCTTCCAGGCGTCTGAGCCCGATTCCCGCCCGCCGCCGGTTTCCTTCTCGCCGCCGAACGCACCGCCGATTTCGGCTCCTGACGGACCGATGTTGACATTCGCGATCCCGCAATCGGATCCGACGGCGGAGAGGAACTGCTCGGTCTCCCGAACATCGGTGGAGAAGATGCACGACGACAGGCCCTGGGGCACGTCGTTCTGGATGGCGATGGCCTCCTCCAGCGACGTGTAGGGCATCACGTAGAGGATCGGAGCGAAGGTCTCCTCCCTGGTCAGCTCGGTCGGGGCGTCGAGTTCGACGATGGCAGGGGTCACATAGTAGGCGTCGGGCTTGGCGTCGGCCATGACCCGGTCACCCCCGAAGATCGTCGCGCCGTCGGCTCGAGCCCGGTCGAGGGCGGCGACCATGGCACGGTGGGCTTGGCCGTCGATGAGCGGCCCGACGAGGGTGGAGGCGTCGAGCGGGTCACCGATCGGTAAGCCGGCGTAGACCTTCTTCAGCCGTTCGACCAGGTCGGCTCGCACGTCGTCGTGCACGATCAGACGCCGCAGCGTGGTGCATCGCTGACCGGCGGTGCCGACGGCGGAGAAGACGATGGCCCGGAGTGCCATGTCGAGATCGGCCGAGGGGGCGACGATCATGGCGTTGTTGCCGCCGAGTTCGAGAATGCAGCGACCGAACCGTTCGGCCATGGCGGCCGAGACCTTGCGGCCCATGGCGCACGAACCGGTGGCCGACACGATGGCCACATCGGAGCTGCCGGTCAGCACCCGGCCGAGCTCCGGTCCACCGATGAGCACCTGGGAAAGGGCGTCCGGCGCTCCCCCGCCTTCGGCGTTGAATCGGGCGACCGCCCGATCGACGATGCCCTGCGTGGCCAGCGCGGTGAGAGGTGTCTTCTCCGACGGCTTCCACAGAACCGGGTCACCGCACACGAGCGCCAGGGCGGCGTTCCAGCTCCACGGCGCCACGGGAAAGTTGAAGGCGGTGATGATGCCGCAGACGCCCACCGGGTGCCACGTCTCCCGCATGTGGTGACCGGGCCGCTCCGAGGCGATGGTCAGGCCGTAGAGCTGCCGGGAGACGCCGACGGCGAAGTCGCAGATGTCGATCATCTCCTGGACCTCGCCCAGGCCCTCCTGGAGGATCTTGCCGCACTCGAGGGAGACAAGACGCCCGAGTTCGTGCTTCGACGACCGCAACTCGTCGCCGATCAGGCGGACCAGCTCACCTCGACGGGGGGCGGGGACCGTCCGCCATGTACGGAACGCCTCGTTGGCTGCGGCGACCATGGCTGCAGCATCGTCAGAGGTATGGGTGGCGAGGGTGGCGAGCACCGATCCATCGATGGGGGTGCGGACCTCGAGCCCGTCGGCGCTGCCGGAGCCCGCCTTCAGCACCTCGGTGGTCAGGCCGGCAGCGCCCAGGACCGAAGTGGCGTCGGAGGCGGCGGGCGTCGTGGTTGAAGCAGTTTCTGATTCGGGCATGTTTCAGATGTTACACCAATGCCGCATTCGATGTAATATCTGATTCATGCAGCAGACGGCGGCGGATTCGACCACCCCGACACTCGGCGAACGGATCGCCTCGGCCGGCCCGTCGCTCACCCCCACCGAACGCCGTCTGGCCCGGCTCGTTCTCGACGACCCGACCACCATCGCCTTCGGCACGGTGGCCGACCTGGCCCGGGAGGCCGACACCAGCGGGCCGAGTGTGGTCAGGTTCGCCACCAAACTCGACTTCGACGGCTACGGCGACCTGCAGGACCACGTCCGTGCATCGTTGACCGAGCAGCTGCGTCGACCGACCGATCGGCTCCGCCTGGAGGCCGACCCGGGATCGTCCGAGAACCACGCCCGATCAACCGACCCGGCGGCGGATCTCGTCGACCAGGTGAGCCGGGCCCTGAACAGCCTCGATCACGACACCCTCCTCGACGTCGCCACCAGCATCGCCAGGGCACCGGGCACCGTGTGGGTGGTGTGCGCCGAAACCTCGGCCACGCCGGGAACCCTGCTGACCGGCAACCTGCGCCTGCTTCGCCCCGGCGTACGGCGCCTCGACGGGGCCCCGCCCGCGATGGCATCGCAGGTGACCGAGGCCCGACCCGGCGACGTCGCCATCGTCATCGACTTCCCCCGCTACGAATCGGCGATCGTGGCCGCCGCCACCGAGCTGGCCGCCGCCGACGTTACCCTCATCGCCATCACCGACGGCCCGCTCTCACCACTCGCCTCACTGGCCGAAAGCTGGCTCGGCGTTGACGTCGACGCCGTCGGACCGTTCGACAGCGTGCTGCCTGTGGTGGCCGTCGTCGAACTCCTGATCGCCGAGATCGCCCGCCTCCTCCGGAACCAGGCCACCGACCGGCTCGACCGGATCGAGCGCCTGTGGACCGACGGGCGGGTGTTCGACCAGACCACCAACTCGAGGACCGCGTCATGAGCCCTCCTTTCTCACAGGCCGCCAGCCCGCCATGAACCCTGCACCGCACCAGCACGGCGGCCTCGATCTGCCGCTCGACCTCGATCGCCTCGAACTTGCGCTTCTCCAGACCGTGGCCGAGCTGAGACCCGGGTCTCGATCGCCGGCTCCGACCTCGAGCTCGGACAGCACGGCAACGATGGACGCCGGGCTCGCCGCCGAGCTGTTCGAGGCCCAGGTCGAATCGAGGCTCGTCGATCACACGGCCCGCTGGCTCCGGGCCGAACACGGGCTCGGCTACTACACCATCGGTTCAGCCGGCCACGAGTCGAATGGTGCCGTGGCCCTCGCCCTACGTCCCACCGACCCGGCCCTCCTCCACTACCGGTCGGGTGGCTTCTACTTCGCCCGGGCCACCCAGGTGGCCGACCAGAACCCGGTGGACGACACGCTGCGGGGCATGCTGGCCCGCACCACCGACCAGATATCCGGCGGGCGTCACAAGGTGTGGGGCAGCACGGCCCTCAACATCATTCCGCAGACCTCGACCATCGCGTCCCATCTCCCCCGGGCGGTGGGCCTGGCCGTGTCGATCGGCTGGGGCGGCTCGCGTACCTGGCCCGACGACGCCATCGTCGTCTGCTCCCTGGGCGACGCCTCACTCAATCATTCGACGGCTCAGGGAGCGCTCAACTGGGCGTCACACACGGCCGAGCGGGGCCGGCCGGTCCCGATCCTGTTCGTGTGCGAGGACAACGGCCTTGGTATCAGCGTGCCGACACCACCGGGCTGGGTGGAGTCGTCGACCCGCTCCCGACCCGGTCTCACCTGGGCCGCCGCCGAGGGGCACGACCCTGCCCAGGTGCTGGCCGTGACCTCCGATCTCGCCGATCGGGTCCGTCGGGAGGGCCGTCCCGGTTTCCTCCATCTGAGGACCGTGCGATTCCTCGGCCACGCCGGAACCGATGTCGAAACCGCCTACCGGACGCCTGCCGCCATGCGGGTCGACCTCAACCGCGACCCGATCCTGGGCACGGCCCGGGCGGTCATCGATTCCCGAATCTGCTCGGGCGTCGAGCTGGTCGACTGGTACCTGGAGCGGCGGGATCAGATCCGGCGGCGGGCCATCGAGATCAGCGACGAACCGCAGTTCGAGTCGGCCGAGGAGGTGATGCGGCCACTCCTCGCCGACGACCGATCGGGCGTCGACCGGCGGGCGGGCGAGCTCATGGCGGCGGCCCATCCCGGTTTGTCCCTGTCGCCGAGGCGGGCTCTCGACCCCGGTGGTGAACCGTTGACGCTGGCTCGCACCATCAACGAGGCTCTGGCGCTCACCCTTGCGGCCGACGAGTCGGCGATCGTGTTCGGCGAGGACGTCGGCCGCAAGGGCGGAGTCTATGGAGTGACCAGAGGCCTGCAGTCCCGCTTCGGCGAGGATCGGGTGTTCGACACGATTCTCGACGAGCAGACCGTACTGGGGCTGGCACTCGGTGCGGCGCTCAACGGCCACCTGCCCATCCCGGAGATCCAATACCTGGCCTACCTCCACAACGCGGAGGATCAGCTCCGGGGCGAAGCGGCGACGCTGCAGTTCTTCTCCGATGGCCGGTATCGCAACCCGCTGGTGATCCGGATCGCGTCCTACGCCTACCAGAAAGGGTTCGGCGGTCACTTCCACAACGACAACTCGATCGCCGTTCTCCGAGACATACCGGGGCTGATCATCGCCTCGCCGTCGCACCCCTCCGATGCTGCGGCCATGTTGGCGACTTGTGTGGCCGAAGCCACGACGAACGGATCGGTGTGCGCCTACCTCGAGCCGATCGCCCGCTACCACACGACCGACCTGCACGTCGATGGTGACCGGGAGTGGACCGCTCCCTTGACGACCGAACCCGTCCCGGTCGGCTCGGCCCGCACGTACGGCGCCGGAACCGACGGCACGATCCTGACCTGGGGCAACGGTCTGTATCTGAGCCTGCGGGCCCGCCGCCGGCTGCGGGACGACCACGGCGAGCACTGGCGGGTCGTCGATCTCCGCTGGCTCGCCCCCCTGCCGATCGACGACCTGGTGGCCGAGAGTTCGGCGACCGGGCGGGTGCTCGTCGTCGACGAAACCCGGCACAGCGGCGGGGTGGGCGAAGCGATCCTGGCCGGACTCCTGGCCGGCGGGTTCCGGGGAGCCGTTGATCGGATTGCGGCGCGGGATTCGTTCATCCCGTTGGGTGCCGCCGCGGAGCTTGTGCTGCTCGACGAGGATCAGGTCGTGGCCGCCGCTCGCGACGTCGGACGCTGACGGCACTCCCCGGCCTTGGAGAGCACCGGACCGGTAAGGCTTCAGTCGCGGCCGGGCAGCCGCACGACGAAGCGGGCACCCGGGACTCCGTCGGCGTCGTAGACGACGGAGCCGCCGTGCCGGGTTGCGATGTCACGGGCGATGGCCAGGCCGAGGCCCGTTCCGCCCATGATCCGGGAGCGGGACTCGTCGACCCGGGCGAACCGATCGAAGATGCGCTCACGGTCGACCGCTGGAACACCGGGTCCGTCATCGCTGACCGAGAACTCGATGGTGGGGCCGGTTTGACGGAGCGCCACCTCGACCCGCGACCCGGCGTGACGCGTCGCGTTGGTCAGCAGATTGCGCACCATTCTCGTGAGCTGGGCCGCGTCACCGTGGAGGTGTGCGCCCGATACCGCCCGCGTGTCGATGTCGACGTTCGGTGCAGTGGTGCGTTGTTGGCCGCATTCGGCGAGCACGATGTCGTCGAGATCCACTGGATCGCTTCGCATCGGCAGCTGGCCGGCATCAGCTCGGGCCAGCAGCAGCAGATCATCGATGAGGCGCTGGAGTTCGATCGATTCGGCAACAATCGACTGTCGAGTCCGTTCGCGTTCCTCGGCGTCGTCATCGTGGCCGAACCCGACCTCGGCCGCGGTTCGGATGCGGGTCAGTGGCGTGCGGAGCTCGTGCGCCGCATCGGCCACAAACCCCCGCTGAGCGGTTGTGGCCGCCGCCAGCCGGTCGAGCATCGTGTTCATGGTGCCGGCCAGCCGGCCGATCTCGTCGTGACGGGGTGGTAGCTCGATTCGATGGGTCCCGTCGCTGGCCGTTATGGCCTCCACCTGTTGCCGCATGAGATCGACCGGCCGGAGGGTTCGACCGATCAGCCACCACATCAGGGCGGCAAGGGTCGCAACCACCGCCGGCACCCCGACCAGGAGGGTGGCGGCCAGCGCGGCGATCGCCTCTTCCATGTCGTCGGTGCTCTGCAGAACATGGAGAACCACGGTCTCATCGGATCCGGTGATCGTTCTGGTGAGAACCCGGTAGGTGTCGTCGTCGGCGCCGAGTTCCGACAGCTTGCTGAAACGTTCATCCTCATCGGGATCCAAGTCGATGAGCAGCGGTGACACGTCGGCCAGATTCGGACTCGCCCGGAGCACCTCACCCCGGGAGGACACCAGTTGCACGCCTCGATCGTCGTCGGAGGAGGCGAGCCCCCGGAAGGACACCGTCGACCCCGAGTCGAGATAGCGGGCCTCGGCCTCGTCGGCCCGCTGGCGAAGCGAGTCGTTCATGCTGTCCGACAGCACGCGGCGTTGACCCAGCCAGAGACCGACGGCGGTGACCACCAACACGCCGGCCACGATGACCGAACTCACGAGCGTCAGACGAAGACGCAGCGATCCCGGCATGCCGATCAACCGCCGCCGACGTCCAACCGGTAGCCGACACCACGCACCGTCTCGATGGCGTGTCGTCCGTAGGGGACGTCGATGCGGGTCCGGAGCCGCCTGATGTAGACCTCCACGATGTTCGGGTCCCCGACGAAGTCGTAGTCCCAGACACCGTCCATGATCTCCTTCTTGCTGAGCACCCGGCCGGCCCGGCGGAAGAGGAACTCCAACACGTCGAACTGGCGGGCCGTCAACTCGATCTCGTCGGTGCCCCGCCACACCCTTCGTTGCTCGCTGTCGAGGCGGAGGTCCCCGGCCATGAGCGGCGGCTCGGCGGATATCGCCGAGCGGCGGAGCAGCGCCCGAATACGGGCGACGAGTACCGGAAACGAGAACGGCTTGGTCAGGAAGTCGTCGGCGCCGGTGTCGAGGGCCTCGGTCTGGTCGAACTCACCGTCCTTGGCCGTGAGTACGAGGATCGGCGTCCAGTCGCCGGCCTCTCGGAGATCACGACAGATCCTGAACCCGTTGATCCCCGGCAGCATCAGGTCGATGATCAGCGCATCGTAGGTTCCCTCCATCGCCCGCCACAAACCGTCGGTGCCGTTCAGCGCCGTCTCGACGGAGAACCGCTCCGCCTCCAACCCGCGGCGCACGGCGGCAGCGATCTTCACGTCGTCTTCGATCAAGAGCAGTTTGGCCACGGTCCTCCTCACGCCGAATTGTCGGTCCCCCATTGTCCCAGACAACCTGATCGCTTGCTCAAGAACCGCGGCCACATCACCGCCCGCTGCCACGTCGCCGACTCGAAGGCGTCCCGGCGTCCGTCGACCATCCTGTTGAATGATGAAGCATCAACACGCTATCACTGGTTTCGATGGCCCGGCACGGATACATCCGCAGATGATGTTTGGTCTCAAACGACTTCGGGCCTGGGGATAACATCGTTTCCCACCCAGGAACAAACGCCAACGGGCGTAACACCACCGGAACCAGCAAGCGGTAACCAGCAACCAGCAACCAGCGCGAATTGTGACCACAGACGTCGCGGCGGGCCCTGTGCCAGCGGTCAAGATTGGAACCAAACGTGCTCGAAGAAGCCGACCAACCGTCGACGAACGAATCCAAGCCGATCCCCCCGAATCGGGTTCAGGCCCTCTTGGGCATCACGTGCGCCATCGCCGTGTCCGCAGGCCTCGGCCTTCCCGGACTCGACGTCGACACCAGCATCCAACTCCTTCTCGTCGTGGTCGGATTCCGGCTGGCCAGGGTGGTGCACCGTTGCAGTTCCGACACCGACTGGCGGGTTCCGATGGTGCTCGGCCTCGCAGCACGGGCGATCCCCACGGTCGTGCTGATGACCGCACTACTCACCGTGTACGGCTTGGTGACCGGGGGGCTCGCCGACGGGCAGACGCTCGCTCTGATCGGAGCGGTGACGTTCACCGCCAACGTCGTCCCGTTCGTGAGCGGCGCATCGTTCGCCGCCATCGATCACCTGTGGGCCGTGGCCCTGGTGGCACAGGCGGCTGTGGTCGCTCCGTGGCTCCTGACCGCCGGACGGCAACGGATCTGCCCCCGGAAGCGAGCTCTGCTGCTGTTCGGCTTCGCCGGAGCGATGATGACCGTGCGGATGGTGTTCCTGGGAACGATCGGCGCTGAAGCAGTGTCGCCGGGATCCGGAGCGTGGCTCAACCCTCCCGACCCGTCGTTATCGGGAGCAGTCGCCGTCTGGACTTCGCTCGACGCCCTCCTCGTCGGCGTGGCGATCGCCACGCTCCCACTGGCCAACCTTCACCGTCGTCCGACAACACGGCTGGTGACCCCGGCCGTCGTCGGCCTGGCGCTGTTACTGGTGTTGCCGTCGCTCGGACCACCGGCGGTCGATGTGGGGCTCCGCATGGCGCTGGCCGCCGTGTTCGCCGGCACGATCCTTTCGGCGGAGGCGATATCCGGCCTGCCCGGCTGGCTTCATACGACGCTGACCAACGCGTGGTGGCATCGACTCGGCTCCCGCACGTTCAGCCTGTACCTGTGGCACATCCCGTTCGCCTACGGCCTCGCCGGAGCCCATCCCTTCGACTGGCAGGGCCCGGTCGTCTACGTCGTGGTGATCGCGTTGACGCTGGCCGCCGCCACCACCACCTACCGTTCGATCGAGATTCCCGCTCAAATGGCACTGGCCTCGCTGGCGTCGCGCTGGTACCAACCGGACGCCATCCTGCTGCCGAGTCCCCAGCCGCAGCGGGGGAAGTGGGTCCGATGGGACGACGTGTCGCTCGACCGTCTCCCGATTCCGACCCGGCGGCGATCCCGGACCGCCGGCACGAACGCCGGCGGCAATCGAAGCGGGAACGAGCCGCTCGGCCGGCGTCTTTGGCAGCTCGGCGATCGGGAGATCGATCTTCGTCCCGGCCGGCGGGCCGACACCGCGTCGTCTGCCGGGGCTGACGATACGACCGGGAAACCGGACCCGGGCCACCTCGATCGTCCGGCCGCCACCGGCTGACGTCGACATCCCTCCGGTTGGAAGCAGGCCGCCCGCACTCCGGATGCGAGTCCGCCCTCCCCGAGAAGGAATCCGTGTGATGGTCGGGCTGTCCAACGCGCCTGTACCGGTTGAGTGTCGGTTCGCCGGCACTCAGGGTGCGGACCTCCGCTAGGGCGTTCGCACCCGGAACGCAAACCGGAGACGGGCCTCGGGAGCAAGATAGGGGAAGATTGCTTTCCGAGGCCCGTCGCCGGGTGCGTCCGTGCCGGCCACCGGGGAGGTTAGGCTGCGACCGTGATCTCCAAGCTGGCTCTGACCGCTGTCCGCGGCTTCTGCATGGGGGCGGCCGACATTGTTCCCGGCGTGTCGGGTGGCACGGTGGCCCTCGTCTTCGGTATCTACGAGCAGCTGCTCGACAACGTCCGCCGAGGGGCCCGGGCCCTCGGCTCGCTGGTTCGCCTCGATGGCGCCGGGTTCGTTGCCCATTTGCGCTCTGTCGAGTGGTCGTTCCTGCTTCCTCTTCTGACCGGCATCGGCCTGGCCCTTCTGGCGCTCGCGGCCGTGATCGAGCGGCTGCTGCAGGATCGTCCCGAGGAGATGGCCGGCCTGTTCCTCGGCCTCGTGCTCGGTTCGGTGGTCGTCGCGTGGCGTCTCCTGCACACCACGACGGTCGCCGACGTGAGTGCCATGGTCCTCGTGGCCGTTGCGACCTTCGTCCTTTTGGGCTTCCAGTCGGGCCCTGTCGCCGAACCATCGTTACTCGCTTATTTCGGGGCCGGCGCCGTCGCCATCTGTGCCATGATCCTGCCCGGGATCAGTGGCTCGTTCCTCCTCCTGATGATGGGCATGTACGCTGCGGTGCTCGGCGCGGTCCACGATCGGGATGTCCTGGTGATCGCGGTGTTCGCGCTCGGTGCAACCCTCGGACTTGCCCTGTTCGCGAGCGCCCTCGGCTACTTGCTGGATCGTCACCACGATCCGGTGCTGGGCGCGCTGATCGGTTTGATGGTCGGTTCGATCCGGGTGCTGTGGCCCTGGCCCAACGGGGTCGGCATCATCAGCGAGGAAGCCGGCGAGTCGATCTCGGGTACCACCCTCGACCTCCCGACCACCGAAAACTGGCTGTGGCCGACGGTTCTCGCCGTCGCCGCATTTGTCATCGTGGCGGCCATCGGCCGACTCACGCCGACGATCGACCACCCATTGGCCGAGACGGCTGAGGCGACCGCCTAACCCGCTTGCGCCGGTGTTAGTCTTGTCGTTGCATGTCAGCCAAAGGTTGGTCGACGCGACTCACCGTGGCGGGAGCCACACTCGTCCTGGCGTTCTTGGCGATCACGGGCCTCGAGCTGCTGACCGGCGGCGACGACGTGATCGACACGACCGCGGGGAACTCCGAAACGGAAACACGGGCGATCGACCTCGATAACGAACGAGCACTGCAGGCGTTCGGTTCGTCCACGGTCCCTGCCGCCGACCCGGCGTCGGCAGCGACAAATGAGGATTCCGCCGACGGCTCGGGAACCATCGACGTGTCCGGATTCGGCTCAGCCAACGCTGCGTCATCGACCACGGCGTCGATCCAGCCCGCTCCCCGGGACGGCGACTACGAGTCGATGCGTAACGACCAGGACAAGTTCACCCGCTACGCGTCGGTTCCGTCCGACCGGTTGAGCGTCGAGGCGCTGACCGAACCGGCGCCCCGCCCCGACAACGGCAGCTCCCCGGAGGGCCAATTCCGACTTGCCTGCGAGTACTCGCACTTCAACTACGACGATCCGATCATCTACCCCGGCCAACCGGGGAAGTCCCACTTCCACATGTTCTTCGGCAACACCGAGACCAACGCCGCCACCACCGAGAACGTCCTGATCAACTCGGGCGGCGGCACCTGCCAGGGCTACGAGCTCAATCGCTCGGCCTACTGGGTGCCGGCACTGCTGGACGGCAAGGGCAACGCCGTCGTGCCGTACCAGATCATCATCTACTACAAGACGAAGTCGCCCGACAGCGTCATCCCCATGCCCCAGGGTCTGCAGATGATCGGCGGCAACGACCTCCACTACTCCTTCGAGACTCGCAGCGAGTTGCACTGGTCGTGCGGCGACAGCGGGAACAAGTACAACGAGACCAACCGCATTCCCGACTGTGGAGGCGACGTCATCAACGCGTCCGTGCAGTTCCCGAACTGCTGGGACGGGGTCAATCTGTCGAAGCCCGCCCCGGATTACACCTCACATCTCACCTACGTCAACGAGAATCAGCCCTGCCCCTCCTCGCATCCTCAGCGGTTGCCCCAGATCTCGTTCCTGATCTACTGGCGAGGCACCGACTCGGTGAACGGCTGGCATCTGTCATCCGACAAGCTCGACGCCCCGGGAGCAGCCCCCGGCGGATCGCTGCACGCCGACTGGTGGGGGGCCTGGAACGACGAGACCATCGAACTGTGGACCTTCAACTGCCTGCGAGCCCGGCGGAACTGCACCTACGGGCAGACAGGCACACCGCGTCAGCTGGCCAGCCTCACCAAGCTCGAGGAATACGAGGGCCCGATCTACATCCCCATCCCCGGCGGCTGACGTGTGAGCCGCACGGCGGCTCACCCCGAGTTTCGCTTCGCGAAACATCGCCTGCCGCGAGGTTCGGGTTTTACCGCAACTGTGCGCCCCACGCCCGGAATACCGGGCCGTGAGCGCACAGAACAGTGGGTGTCATTCCCATTCGATGGTTCCCGCCGCTTCGCTCAGCGAGTTCGCAAGCGAACTCGGGTCCCCCGAAACCATCTCATTCCCATTCGATGGTTCCGGGTGGCTTCGAGGTGATGTCGTAGGCGACCCGGTTGATGCCGTCGACCTCGTTGATGATGCGGTTCGACATCCGCTCGAGGAGGTCGTAGGGGAGGCGGGCCCAGTCCGCGGTCATGGCGTCGTCGCTGGTGACGGCGCGGATGATCACCGGGTGAGCGTAGGTTCGTTCGTCGCCCATCACACCGACGGTCTTGATGTCGGCCAGAACGGCGAACGCCTGCCAGATTTCCCGTTGCAGGCCGGCTTCGGCGATCTCCTCCCGCACAATGGCGTCGGCCTCCTGCAGAATCGACACCTTCTCGGCGGTGATGTCGCCAATGATACGCACGGCCAGGCCGGGACCGGGGAACGGTTGTCGCCACACGATCTCATCGGGTAGGCCGAGCTTCGTCCCGACCTGCCGAACCTCGTCCTTGAACAGGTTTCGTAGCGGTTCCACGAGTTCGAAATCGAGGTCTTCGGGAAGACCGCCGACATTGTGGTGGCTCTTGATCTTGGCTGCCTGAGCCGTACCCGACTCGATGACGTCCGGGTAGAGCGTGCCCTGTACCAGGAAATCGGCGTCGGTGATACCGCCCGAAGCCTCCTCGAAAACCCGGATGAAGACCTCGCCGATAGTCTTACGTTTCGCCTCCGGCTCCGACACGCCGGCCAACCGCTCGAGGAACCGGTCTCCAGCCCGAACGTGGATCAACTCGATTCCCTGATGGCGCTGGAAGGTCTCGACCACCTGCTCCGACTCGCCCTTGCGCATCAAGCCGGTGTCGACGTAGACACAGGTCAGGCGGTGGCCGATGGCGGCGTGAACCAGTGCAGCGGCAACGGCGGAGTCGACGCCGCCCGACAGACCGCAGATCGCCCGACCGTCGCCGACCTGGGCCCGGATCGCCTCGATCGAGTGGTCGATGATCGAGCCCATGGTCCACGTCGGTTCGCAACCGGCGAGATCATGAAGGAACCGCCCGAGCAGCGACATCCCGTCGGGGGTGTGACGAACCTCGGGGTGATACTGCACGCCCCACATCCGGCGGCTGTCACTCTCCAGAACGGCGACGGCGGCGTTGGGGGTCGATGCGCAGGCGACGAACCCTTCGGGCACATCGGTGATGGCGTCGAAGTGGCTCATCCACACCGTTTGATTCGGCTCCGGATCGGGTCCGAGCAGCGACGACGGGGTATCCACGTCGACGGTCAGCGTGGTCCGCCCGTATTCGCCCTGATCGTTGCGGCCGACACGGCCACCGAGTTGGTGGGCGATCAGCTGGGAACCGTAGCAGATGCCCAGGGTGGGAATGTCGAGATCGTAGATCGCCGGGTCGAGGAGCGGCGCACCATCGACGTGCACACTCTTCGGGCCGCCCGACAGGATGATGGCCGCCGGACCCCGAGCCGCCATCTCGGCCGCGGTCATCGTATGCGGCACGATCTCGGAATAGACGTTCAACTCCCGGACTCGACGGGCGATCAGCTGGGCGTACTGGGCTCCGAAGTCGACGACGAAGACGACCTGGTCGGGCGTGGGGGCGGCGGTTGCGTGCACGGCGCTCACTGGCAGCCCGATCGAACGAGCACTTCGGCCTTCTGAAGGCCCTTGGTGTTGGCGAAGCCGAGGGTGGCCATCGCCTGACGAAGAGCGCCGAAGATGTTGAGCCGGCCGTCGGCCGACGAGGCGGGCCCGATCAGGAGTTCCTCGAGTGTGCCGACCTGTTCGACCTGGATTCGGTGGCCCTGCGGGAGCGTGGGATGGACGGCGGTGGTGCCCCAGTGCCAACCCCGCCCCGGGGCCTCGTGGGCTGCCGCCAGCGCCGAGCCGAGGATCACCCCGTCGGCGCCGCAAGCCATGGCCCTGGCGATGTGCCCGCCGCTGCGCATGCCGCCATCGGCGATGACGTGCACGTACACGCCGGTCTCGTCGAGGTGACGCATGCGGGCCGCCCTGACATCGGCGATGGCGGTGGCCATACGCGAGCCGACACCGGTCACATCGCCGGCGGCGGCCGACGATCCGCTGTCGACACCGACCAGAACCCCGGCGGCGCCGGTTCGCATCAGATGCAACGCGGATTGGTAGCCGGCGCAGCCGCCCACGATGACCGGGGTCTCCAGTTCACGAACAAACCGTTTCAGGTTCAGCGACTCCCCGTCGGTGATGTGCTCGGCGGAGATGACCGTCCCCCGGATGACCAGGAGATCGAGCTCGGCCTTGAGCAGCAGCGGGGCCATGCCGGCGACATGGCGCGGCGAGACGGCACCGGCGGCCAGGACGCCACCGGCGTGGATCTCCGCGATACGTTTGGTGATCAGCTCGGGTTGAATAGGCACCCCGTACAGCTCACGCATTCGCTTGAGCGCATCGGCCCCGTCGAGGCGGGACAGCTCGGCCAGGAGCTCGTCGGCGTTGTCGTGGCGGGTCCAGATGCCCTCGAGATCGAGGATGGCCATCCCGCCGAGGCGGCCCATCGTGATTGCGGTGGCCGGACTGGTGACCGAGTCCATGGCCGAGGCCATGAACGGGAGATCCAGCTTGTAGGCGTCGATCTGCCAGGACAAGTCGATACCGTTCGCATCTCGGGTCCGACGGCCCGGCAACAACACCAGGTCGTCGAGGCTGTAGGCCCGGCGGCCCGATTTGCCCATTCCGATGTCAACCTCTGCCATTCGCAACCTCCACTGAAACCACCCAGGCTAACTCGCGGCTCGGAGTCTCCGTGGTTTCTTCCGGCACTTGTGCACCACATCGGGACCTTCGGACCTGTTCGGATGCCGGGTCTGGCGCGACAATCTTGGACAGGCAATCGGGCAGAGCAGAGTCGTCGTTGGCGACGTCAGAAGTTGGAGGAGCGGAACCATGGGCCGCAGACTTGCAGCAGCGATGGTGGCGACTTTCGGGTTGCTGAGCGTGGTGGCGGTGCCGCCGGTGGCCGCTCAGAGCGACGAGACCACGACCACCGCCACCACCACGGATGAATCCACCGCATCGACGGCGGCGTCGACCACGACCGAAGGCAATGACAGCTCGACGACCGGCGCCGATCCGTCCGCCGAAACCGAATCGGCCGCCGTCACCGTCATCGCCAAACGAGGCGATCGGGGTGCCGCCGTCCGCACCCTTCAGACGAAGCTGGCGGCAGCGGGCTTCTCTCCGGGGGTGATCGACGGCATCTTCGGCCGCCTCACCCAGGGAGCACTGATCGCGTTCCAGACTGCGGTGGGCTCCAACCCGACCGGGATCTACGACTCGTTGACCGCTGAAAAGCTGGCATCCTACACGCCGCCGTCAGGCTCCGACACCGGCTCCTCGTCGGGCATCATGTCGACCCGGGAAGCCCAGCAACGGCTGACCGACGCCGGCTTCGATCCGGGACCGGTGGACGGACTGTACGGTCGCCGCACCAGAGCAGGCCTCGAGGCCTTCCAGCGTCATGTCGGGATTCCGGTCACCGGTCGGGTCGACGCCGCCACCAGCGAAGCGCTTCGTGACTACCGGGCGGGCTCCACTCCCACCCCGCCTCCCGCCGACACCGGCAGCAGCGGAGCGGTGATGTCGCTCCGCGACGCCCAACGAGCATTGGCCAACGGTCCGTTCGATCCGGGACCGATCGACGGGGTCTACGGCACCAAGACCAGGAGCGCCATCTGGGCCCTCGAGAAGCTGACCGGAATCACCATGAACGGGCAGTGGGGCGCCGACGATCAGGCGGCCCTTAAACGGGTGCTCAACGGCTCCGTCGGCGGCCCGGTCACCCGACACAGCCGCCGGTGGGTCGAGATCGACCTCTCCCAGCAGCTGATGAAGGTGTACGACCCGGGGCGGACGGTTCCCGTGCTGGTCAGCCACATCTCGACCGGCAACCAGGTCCCGTGGCGCCTGGGACGCTACAGCGGACGGTCGATCACACCCGTCGGCAGCTTCACCATCTTCCGGCGGATCAGCGGGTGGCACCAGTCGAGTCTCGGCCTCGGGGGTATGTACAACCCGCTCTACATCGTGGGCGGCATCGCGATCCACGGCTCTCGTTCGGTGCCTTCGTATCCGGCCAGCCACGGCTGCATCCGTGTGCCGATGCACATCGCCGAGTACCTGCCGGGCATGCTCCCCAACGGCACTCCGGTGACCGTGATGCGATGAGCGGACAGCCGAGCCGGCGAGTTCATTCTCTGGACCGGAGAAGCAGCGGTGCCAGATCACCCTTGTCGGCAACACCCACGCCGTCGAGCCCGAGCCATTCGGCCATCTCGTCGAGGGTCGACCACAGCTCGGCGGCCGCCCGATCCCGCTGCGCCGGCTCGACGATCCGCTCCTCGAGGTACGCACCCTTGACCAGCAGGACGCCCGCCTTACGATCAGCCTTCAGATCGACCCGAGCGACGAGTTCGTCGTCAACGAGGAACGGCAACACGTAGTAGCCGAAGACCCTTTTGTGCTCCGGCGTGTAGATCTCGATGCGGTAGTGGAAGTCGAACAGGGCCTCGGCTCGGGGCCGATACCAGACGACCGGATCGAACGGGGTGAGCAGCGCCCGACCGGTGATCCGCCGGGGCCGTTTCGCCTCGCTGTGGAGGTAGAGGCCTTCGCCCCAGCCGTCCACATCGACCCGCTCCAGGACGCCGTCGGCCACCAGTTCGTCGAGCAGCGGGCGGACGTCGGTCACCTTGAGCCGGAAGTAGTCGGCCAGATCCTTGTCGGTGCCGATGCCATGGCTGCGGGCACCGAGCGCCATCTGGTGCTTGAGCGCCTCCCGCATCGCGACCTCGGGGCGGGCCAGCACATCGGGGCGGATGACGTTCTCGGGTCGGTCGTAGACCGACACGAACATCGGTGTCCGCTCCCGGATCGCCAAACGCCCGGTGTAATACAACCAGTCGAGCGCCACCTTGCCTTTCGACTGACCCCACCACGGCCCGGAACGGTCGCCAGGATCGCTCAGATCCTTGATTGACAGCGGTCCCCGCTCCGCCACCTCGTCGAACACGGCGTCGACATAGCCCGGGAGTTCCTTCTCCAGCTTCAGACCGGCCTTCCATCGGGGTTGGCTGGCCCGGTAACGCATGTGCGGCTGCAGATCCTGGCTGATGATCGCCGCCTCATGGGTGTACAGCTCGAAGTGCTCACCCGAGCGATACAGATAGGTGTCGAGTTTCTCCCGGTCGAAGGGGCCGAGCCGGGCCAGCACCGGCAGGTAGTGGCTGCGGCACAGCACGTTGACGGAGTCGAGCTGCAACGCCGACATCCGGTCCATGGCCCTCCGGAACTGGCGGACGGTGGGCGCGGACCGAGGCCGGGGATCGGTGAACCCCTGCGCAGCCAGCGCGATTCGGCGGGCCTGGGCCAGGCTCAGCCGGGCCACGCGACGCTCACCCTACGGTCCGACGGGAGCCCGGCACCGGAGGTTCAGCCGTCGGCCTTCTGCCCGTCGACGAGCTGTTCGAGGATGTCGCGCAGGCCGCCGTGCTTCAGGTTCTTCATAACCTCACCGGGCGTGGTGTCACCCCGTTCCCATTCCATCCAGTGGGTAAGCAGCTTTGCCGGATCGGGAGGAGGTCGGTCCATTCGTCGCAGCGTAGCGGCGAATTCGGGCGGCGCCCGGCGTCGACCTCCGAGTCCTACGCCTGCCAGTGGCTGATCATGGCGACCACGGCGATCAACACGATCGCCGTGTCGGCCATGGCCACGACACCAATCGACGAGGCCGACTTGCGACCCTCCTCGATCCGGCCGCTCTCGAACTCCTCGACCGCCCGTTCGGCCCGGGGTCCGAAGAAGGTTATTCCGGTGACGGCGCCGATGATCACGGCGATGAATCCGATCGTGACAAGCTCGAACCGAACGACCAGGCGTCATTGTTCAGGACCAACCCGACGCCGGTGACCAACAGCAGCACCCCGGCAATGCTGTAGTAGATCTTCGCCATGTTGGCCGAGGCCCGGAACCAGGCGGCGGCCAGACCCGAATCACCGGCGGTGAAACCCGGCATCAGGAACAGCTGGGTGAAGTTCCCTCCGAGCCAGGCCGCAACAGAAATGATGTGAACCGAGAGCAGAAGTGTACGAATGCGGAAACACTACTCCGGTCGGGCGGACCGGGAGTCTTCTATGGTTGAGGCAATGGTGGCCGCCTTCTTTCGTCGATTCCTCTCGGGCGCTCCGCGCCTGCAACGGGTGTCCGGTCCGCCCACTTCCTCGAACGGCGCCTCGTCGATGCATCTGTTCTGGGAGGTACCACCCCATCCGCTGAGCGAGGTCCGGGCCGATCTGACGGTTGTGGAGCCGCCGGCGGTCGACAAGCTCTACTTCTGGGCGCTGCAGGTCAACTTCGTCGACGCTGGCGCGGACCGGGGCGGCGCCCACATCGGCCTCCAGCATCATCCGACCTATCCCGGGGGCGGGGCCGTCAACTGGGGCGGCTACCACCCCCACGGTGGCGGCGAGCTCGACGGCTCGGTGTCGGAGCTCCCCTCGGCGCTCGGCAACGTCAACACCCGCGACTACCAGTGGCAGGGTGGGCGCCCGTACCGGTTTCGGGTCTTTCAAGCCGAGCAGGGTCGGTGGCGGGGCACGGTGACCGATCTCGAATCGGGTGTCGAGACGATGCTCCGCGACCTGTACGTCGAGGCCGACGCCCTCGTCCGGCCGATGGTGTGGAGCGAGGTGTTCGCCGACTGCGATCACCCGACGACGGCGGTCCGTTGGACGAACCTGTCGGCCGATCTCGCCGGCGGGGGTGAGGTGCGAGCGCTCAGCGTTCGCACCAACTATCAGAGCTTCGCGAACGGAGGCTGCGACAACACGAACTCTGCCGTCGATCCCGATCACGGCGGGTTCGTCCAGCGCACGAACATCGACCGGGTCAACCGGGGCGGATCGGTGCTGACGCTGCCGCAGTAGCAGCGACGGAGCGGCAAACTACTTCGTCTTGTCTGACTTCTTCTTGGCCGACTTCTTCGTCGGCTTCGGTTTGAGAGTGCCGATCCATTCGTGGCTGGCGTCGAACCACGGCTTCAAGGCGTCGGTGTCGGTCAGCAGTTCGTCCGGTACCGACACGTACCCTCGCATCACCGCGCCATAGGATTCGACCGGGCCGGAGTCGTAGGTGCTGAGGAATTCCTCGTACCGGTCATCCGGAAGGCGAAGCGCCATGGTGCCGTCTGGCCCGAGGAAGCTGAACATGTGGCCGTTTCGAGAGGTGTAGGGGTTCTTCGCCCCCTTGCGGTCGACATCAGGGTTGGTGGCGACCAGCGCCTCGTAACGTTCCAACGCCTCCGAGGGTCCCTCGTAGCTCGCCTTGGCCATACGGTCTCCTTTCCTCGGATCCCTCCTGGATCCCTCCTCGGATCCAACCCTATCGCACCGCAACCAGCCGCTTCCCGGCCCGAGACCACGAGGCTGCCCGGCATAGTCGCCCGTGCTAGGTTACGAACATGCTGCTCCCCTCCGCCTCGCCGGACGTCGACGAGTTCGCACTGACCACCGGTTGGAAGCTCGAGCCGCAGGGTGCGTGCCGAGGCGACGTGTGCGTCCCTCTGCCCACCGACGCAGTGGTCGACGGAACCGTCGACATCGCCGTGGTGGCCGAGCGGCTCGGCATGGGCCTCGTGACCGATTCGGACACCGGGCTGGCCGCGGTCGGACCGGCGACGCCCGGTGGCCGCGTTCTCGTCACCACGGAGGCACCCGACCTCGAGCTTCCCGACTTCGACGGCAATCCGTTCCGGCTCAGCTCGCTTCTGGGTACCAAGGTGGTGCTCGTGGCATGGGCCCCCTATTGAGGTTGCGCTCGTGACCTGCCCGGGTGGCAGGCCTTGCGCACCGAGGTGCACCCCCAGGGCGTGGAGATCGTCACCGTGTGCCTGGAGACGCTCGGCCCCGATCCGGGCCGCCCCTACATCGAGGCCGCTCAACCCACCCATCCCACCGTGCTCGACACCGCCCACCTGGTCGACGAGCTGTTCGGGATCGTCAACATCCCGAATGCGGTGTGGATCGATTCCGAAGGCATGATCGTTCGTCCCGCCGAGCCGGCCTGGCCGGCACCGCGCAAACCCGGCGGCCGTCCGCTTCCCGACGAGACCCCGCAGCGGTTGCGCGACATCATGGCCGAGGCGTCGAAAATCAAGGCGTGGACGGCCGAAAGCTACGCCGACGCCGTCCGCGACTGGGCGGCGAACGGCGCGGAGAGCCGGCACGTGCTCACGGCCGACGAGGTGATCGCCCGATCCGGGGCCCGGGATTCCTTCACGTCGACGGCCGCCGCTCACTTCTCCCTGGCCGAGCACTTCGAGCGATCGGGCAATCACCCAAAGGCGGTGGAACACTTCCGCCACGCCCACCGCCTGGCCCCCGACAACTGGACCTACAAACGACAGGCCTGGAGCATCGAAGGCGATCTCGACAACCCGATGGCCCGGTTCTGGCAGGGCCCGGCCGAGGGACGGGATTGGCCGTATGAGTCCGACTGGTTGACCGATATCCGGACGATGGGGGCAGAACGTTATTACCGCGAGGTCGAACTCTGACCGGCTGCGGTCACTCGATGGCGAACGTGCCGCCGGAGCGCCAGTAGGAGCCGTCGGCCCGGTCGAGCATGCCGTGGTCGACGAGATTGCGCCGCAGCGTGGCCACGTCGATGTCGGAAGCGGACAGCAGAGCGTTGACCTGCCGTTCCGTGTACTTCTCGCCCGGCTCGAACCGCTGCACCAGCTCGTCGAGGACGACAAGCCGGTGCGTGTGTTTGACCGGAAGGCGGATCAGGCGTCCGTCTCGGAACGCCCGGTCCAGCACCTTTTGTTGCTTCGGCGGCCGGTCCGGGAACTGCGAGGCCGGGCTCGGATGGGCCTCGGCTCGGGCTGCCGCCTGGAACGCCTGCTCCAAGAGCAGGTAGGAACCGTCGTCGGCGACTTCGACGAGACCGGCCTGTGTCAGACGCTCGAGCGAGACCACGGCGTCCCGCTCCCGGATCGCCGCTATCGACACGATCTCGTCCAGCTCGGCCGCACCGAGGATCATCGCGGCGACGACACGACGTCGGTTGTCGTCGGCCAGAAGTCCGGTCAGTTTGCGTGAGGTGAGCGACACCGTTCCAGTGTGCCGCATCGGACCGTGGCGCGTCCGTGAAATGGACGGCGCCCGGGCCGCGGCTGACGATCGATCGGCGGACAGTAGGATCGGGTGATGTTCGCGGTCGCCCGTCTCGGCGTTTTGCTGTTGACGGTGGCGGCGGTCGCAGCGGCCGTGGCCGGTGCCCGAGGACACTCATCGGACCAGGACTCGGGTTCCTCTGCTCCGCTCGTCGGCATGGTGGCATTGGTGCTGTCTCTGGCCGGAGGGGTGCTGGCCCTCGCCCTACTCGGTTGGGCCTTTCTGACCGAGGACTGGCGCTTCGCCACCGTCGTCGGCCACGCCCGGCCCGATGTACCGTGGACACTACGGGTTGCGGGTATCTGGGCGGGACCGGAGGGTTCGCTCCTGCTGTGGACGACCATGTCGGCCGGGGCTGCGGTGCTCGTGGCCAGGATCGCCTCGTCGACCCTCCCCAGCCGAATCCTCGCCGCAACGACCGCGGCCTACGGGCTCGTCGTGTTGACCGAAGCCGATCCCTTCGAACGATTGGCCGCACCACCGGGAGCGGGCAACGGGCTGCAGCCGGTTCTCGAGCACCCGGCGATGTTGTGGCATCCACCAGTGCTCTACCTCGGTCTCATCGCCATGCTGATTCCGACGGCACTGAGCGTCGGCCTCTCGACGTCGGCCGATGGTGAGACGGGAGACACCGCGGCGATCGCATGGACACTCCCGCTGGCACTCGCCTTGCTGACCGCGGGATTGGCCACCGGGGCCAACTGGGCCCACGTCGAGCTCGGCTGGGGCGGCTACTGGGCCTGGGATCCGATCGAGAACGCCGGGCTGGTGGCCTGGCTGGGCGGTGCGTCGTTGCTGCATCGCCTCACGGCCTTGCCGTCGTCGGGAACCGTCGGCTTGCAGCAGCGGGCGGTGACGCTCGTGGCCGTCGTGCCGGGTATCGCGGCGATCTGGGCCACGACCATCACTCGCACCGGTGTTCTCAACAGCGTCCACGCCTTCGCCGACCGGCCCACGTTGCGACTGATGTTGCTGTCCATCGCCGCTGTGTTCACGGCGGTGATGGTTGCGCTCGCCGTTCGCCCTCGGCCCACAGCAGCGAAGTGGCCGCTGATATCGACCGCTCGATCCGCGGCCGGATTCGTGGTGGTCGGCGTGGCGACCATCGTCGTCGCCGCCGGCACCTACGAACCGGCATTCGAGCAGCTGGTGAGCAGCGAGTCGTTCATCACCTCGGGACGGTTCTACTCGCTGCTGTTGTGGCCCATCGCCGTGGTCGGGGCGGTGCTTCGTGTTCGAGCGGTGTTTCGCCGCCAGGCCGCTCACGAGGCGACACGGGTGCTGGCCGCGGCCGCCGCCGGCGCGGTGGTGGCCATGGTCGTCGTCACCGCCGCCCCCGGGGCGACCGGGCTGGCCCTGGCGGCTGCAGGCGGAGCGGTCGCCGGGTCGGCCGTATTGGACCGAGCGGCGGTGTTCGACCGAGTGGCGGATCCGGGCGAGCGCGGAAGTCGGCTCGCTCATTTCGGCGTCGGCCTGCTCATCGTGGGCGTCGCCGGCACGACCGCAACCGTCACCGACACCGTCGTGGTGCTGACCGACACCGAGGCGGTCACCGCGGTCGGAACGGTGGCGCATCGAGGGGTCGACATCGTCGAGGGCGGCGGAACCAACGAGGCGATCGCGTCGGTTGACATCACGGCCGATGGTCGGACTCGAACGTTCCACCCGAAGCTCGTGTCGTACCGCGCCCCGGGCGGCGA
>JAOTVU010000278.1 GCA_029863385.1 Acidimicrobiia bacterium | reverse complement strand
CATCGGAGGAGATCAGTCCTACGGCATGGGTAACTACGGCGATTCGGGACTCGAAGATCTGCTCCCGGTTCGCTCCAATCCTGATGATCTCGTCCGGCGACAGCCCGTCGCCGAGGTGCTCGTCATCGATACGTCGGGCTCGATGGGCGCCTGCCACTGCAACGCGGGTTCGGCAGGCGAAGGCGGCGTCAACAAGACCGATATCTCGCGCGCCGGCGCCATTCAGGCGATCGACGTGCTCGAGGACCGCGACTTTGTCGGGGTCGTGGCCGTGGCCAGCGGCGTCGACTGGTTGCTGCCGCTGGCCCAGAAACCGAGCACGGAGGACGCTCAGAAGGCGTTGGGTTCGATGGTGGCCCAGGGCGACACCGAGATCATCAACGGGCTGCGCGCCGCTCTCGACCAGTTGTCGGGTGTCGACAATGCCCTGCGACACATCGTGTTGTTCACAGACGGCTGGGATCCCAACGAGAACGGCCTGCTCCCCATCACCCGGGAGATCGCCGACGCGGGCATCACCCTGTCGGTGCTGGGTACCGGCGAGGGACCGGGTTCTACCTTGCAGCGGATGGCGGCAATCGGTGGCGGCCGCTACTACCCGGGCACCGATCTGGCGTCGATCCCGGAGATCTTCGTCGAAGAGACGCTGACCGTCGCCCGCAACCTGACCGAGGAAGGTGTGTTCCAGCCGATCCTCGCTTCACGCTCCCAGATCACCGCCGACTTGCAGGCGTCGCCGGCGCTCTTCGGATATGTGCTCACCAATCCGAAAGGCACTGCGTCGACGCCCCTGCTGATCGGCCAGGACGATCCGCTGCTCGCCACATGGCAACGCGGGCTGGGGAGGGCAACGGCCTGGACGTCGGATGCGACCTCCCGCTGGTCGGCCGCCTGGGTCGACTGGGAGGGATACGTCGGCTTCTGGGGGGCGGTCGTGCGTGATCTCTTGCCGCCCGGCCTCGACACGCCGCCGGAAATCCGGCTCTCGGACGGGCGCCTGGTCATCAACTACGACGCAGGCGACGTGCCGCTCGACGCAGCGGCCGTTGCCCGGGTCAGGCTCCCCAACGGTGACCTCTCCGTCGTACCGCTGCAGCGGACGGGTACATCCACGTTCTCAGGCTCGACCGCGGCTCCGGCGGCGGGTGCATACTGGGTGTCGGTGAGTGTTGAGGGTGATGCCGGGGTGCTGGCATCCGGGTCGTCCGGTGCGGTGTCGTCCTACCAGGAGGAATTCGCCTTTCGTCAGCCCGATCCGACGCTGGCGGCCGACCTGGCCAGTCTCACCGGAGGTCGATCCGAGCCGGAAGCAGCCGACGTTTTCGATCCCGCTCCGGCCATCGGAGGCGCCGAGACCGAACTATGGCCACATCTGACGGCACTGGCGCTGGCGCTGTTCCTCATCGATGTGGCGCTCCGTCGCCTCGTGCTTCAAGAAGGCGATATCGAAGCCTGGAAGGAAGCGGCGACGCCGAGGAGTCGTCGCGCCGATCGGCCGGTCTTCGATCCCGATGCCGGCGCCCTTCGCCCCGCCGAGCCTCCTCCCGAGGCGGATACGGTCGGGCGCCTGCTCAGACGAAAGAACCGGTGAACCCGCCGCCGCCGATCAACTCCCCGAACCGGCCGGCACGCTCGTGACGACGGGAGCGTCGGTGTTGGCGGGGGAGCACTGGGAGGCGAGCACGCCGAGCACCAGGAGGGTCGTGACGACTGCGATCAACATCCACAGAAGGCTGGGTGAGCCGGAGGATGGTACGGAGGCGGCCGGTCCGCTGAGCCGGTCCCGGTTGTGCGCCTCGTCGGTCGGCGGTTGCTGTGCTGTCATGGCTCCTCGCTGGTCGGCGAACTGATTATGGCGCGTTGGCGCGTTGACCTGGCGATTCGACCCTGCGACGGGTGACTTTCGCCTCCTGGCGGCGACGATGAGAATGCAGTCTCATGGAATCGAGATGAAACGATCGGTGTATCAGCTTGACGTCGTCGACCGCCCCTTCGGGGAAGTGGCCGACCTGCTCCACTCCCGGCCCAATGAGCTCATCGACCCCGAAGACCTCGTCGAACTGCGAGATCGGAACCGGGCCGTGGTTGAGCTCGACGCCCATCTCAGCCCGTTCTGCATCAGCTGCCAGGCTTTGGTCGAGTTTGGCCCGTTCACGCAGATCGACGGGCAGATGAGCGTGGCGACCTTGCGGGTCCGTTGGGAGGCGCTGGAGCACCGCAGTTGGTTCCCGACCTGGTCGGGCGAATTCGAGGCAGTTCCACGAGCCGACCACACGACGCAGCTCGGATTCGTGGGCACGTATCAGCCTCCGATGGGACCGGTTGGTGGCCTGGCTGACGCAGTGATCCTTCACCGGGTAGCCGACGGGGCACTCCGCACCTTCTTCGAGAACGCCTTGATTCAGCTGGCCGGCCGTGTGGATGTGCAGTCCGATCACGTCTGACGGTGTGCGTCGATGACTTCGAGGATGCCCTCCCCGTAGGTTTCGGCCTTGGTCGGTCCGATTCCCGGACATTCGAGCAACTCCTCGATGGTGGCCGGCTCTCTGGCCGCAACAGCTCGCAAGTGTTTGTCTGACAGCACGATGTAGGCCGGGACGTTCTGTTCGGAGGCAGTGGCGGATCGCCATTGCCTGAGCGATTCGAAGAGGTCGGAGTCTGGTTCGATCACCGGCTCGGCAAGGGGTGCGCTGATCGACCCGATTCTGACCCGCTCGCGCCACGGCACCGTCACCCTGGCGCCGCCCACCTCGATCGCGGCACCGTCCTGGGTCAACTCGACAACCGGCCCCTCGTACCCTCCCCAACGGACGTGATCGCCCACCGTGGGAACGAGCCCGCCAGTCGTCGGCGGAGCGTCCCGTCGTTTCGCCCGTGCCGGCTCTTTCGGCGCCGTACCGTCGAGTTCGGCCAGGAAGCGCGACGGTCGTGCGGCATCGGCTATGACCGCCACCGAGGCGATGCCACGCGTGATAGCAACGTGGAAGACTCGCCGTTCCTCCTCGATGTTGTCGGCCAACTGGTGGGGCATCGATCCCCGGTTCGCCCCGTACACGATGACGTGCGGCCACTCGGCGCCTTTGACTTTGTGGATGGTGGAGAGCACCACTCCGTTCGGGTCGCCCGGGTCGGTCAGCACGGATTCGAGGCGCGCCTGGAAGGTGGCCGGTTCCTCATACAGCCCGGCCAGTTGAGAGAGGGCATCGAGGTCGTCCGTGTGTCCGGATCGGTCGGGGGTAGATCGTGAGCTGTCGAGCAAGCCGGCGGCCCGGTCGAGCCCGACCTCACGCCGGACGACGTCGACGACCTCGGAGGTCGACCCGTCGGTTGCGATGGCGACGGCCTCGAGATCGGCGATGAACTCCTCGAACCTCGGACGCGCT
>JAOTVU010000123.1 GCA_029863385.1 Acidimicrobiia bacterium | reverse complement strand
CGAACACCGAGATGACCATCCGGAACGAGTGCAAGATCGTAGGTGTGGTTGGGCTGCCCGAGTTCGAGCATCACGTAGTTGGAGATGTCGACGATGGAGTTGATCGGTCGCATGCCCGCTGCGGTGAGCCGCGCCGCCATCCAGGACGGCGACCGGCCGACGGTGATGTTGTCGAGCACCCGGGCCCCGAACCGCTGGCAGAAGTCCGGGGTCCGGATCTCGATCGAGGTTCGCTCGGACGCGGGCGGATCGAGCTCGGCGAGCACCGGCTCCCGGTTCGTGAACGGTACTTGGAGCTTGGCCGCCAGGTCGCGGGCGACGCCGGCCACCGACAGGGCATCGGGCCGGTTGCCCTCGACGTCGATGTCGAACAACACGTCTGTCTGGGTACCGAGCGCGTCGACCAGGGGTTGTCCGACCGTCAGTCCGGGATCCAGGATGTGGATACCGTCGGCGTCCTCGGCAACTTCCAGTTCGGCCGCCGAGCACAACATGCCGTTGGACCATTCGCCCCGCATCTGGCGGCGGGCGATCTCCAGCCCTCCCGGCATGACGGTCCCGAGGGTGGCAAGCGGCACGAGGTCACCGACCGCCATGTTGAACGCCCCGCAGCAGATCTGCAGCGGTCCGCCGTCGCCGGCGTCAACGTCGACGAGTTGAATCCGGTCGGCTTTCGGGTGCGGTCGCAGGGCGAGCACCTTGGCCACGACGATGCCGTCCCAGCTCGTGCCGACGGCCGAGACGTCGTCGACAACCAGACCGATGTCGGTCAGCGTGGCGGCAAGCTCGTGTGGATCACCTTCGATCGGGGCGAATTCCTGCATCCAGGACAGCAGAACCTTCATGGCCTCTGGACTTTCGTGGCGGGCGGGGCGTTCATGGCAAACCTCTGATGACGATCTCGTTTGGGCGTGGGCGGCTGAATTAGAACTGGCGCAGGAACCGGATGTCGTTCGAGTACATGTCCCGAAGGTCGTCGACCCCGAACTTGAGCTGGGCCAGCCGGTCGATGCCGAACCCGAACGCGAAGCCGGACCATTCCTCCGGATCGATGCCGCCGGCACGCAACACGTTCGGGTGGACCATGCCGCAGCCGCCGAGCTCCAACCAGGAGCCGTCGGGAGCCTGCACGTCGAACTCGGCCGACGGTTCGGTGAAGGGGAAGTAGTTCGGCCGCAGGCGGGAGTGGAATCCGACGCCGAAGTAGCGTTCCGTGAAGACCTCGATGGTGCCGGCCAGATCGGCCAGCGATATCCCCTTGTCGATGACGAGCCCCTCCAACTGGTGGAAGACCGGCATGTGGGTGGCATCGGCGGTATCCCGCCGGAACACCCGGCCGGGGGCCACTATGTAGATCGGTGGTTCCTGCTCGAGCATGGTCCGAATCTGAACCGGTGAGGTGTGGGTCCGCAGCAGGGTGGAGCCGGGTTCGCCGTGGTTGACGTAGATCGTGTCGAAGCCGTCGCGGGCCGGGTGCCCGGGTGGGATGTTGAGGGCGTCGAAGTTGTGCCAGTCGGTCTCCACTTCGGGTCCCTCGGCGATGAGGTAGCCCATGCCGACGAACACGTCCTCCAGCTCCTCCCACGCCTGGGTCACGATGTGGGCGTGACCGACCGACACGGTCGTCGGGACCTCGGTCAGATCGAGCCGCTCGGCCTGCAGGCGGACGGATCGTTCAGCGGCGGCAAGCTCCTTGCGGCGTTGGGCCAGCGCGGCCTCGACGTGCTGCTTGGCTTCGTTGAGCGCCCGACCGGCCGTCTTGCGTTCCTCGACGGGGATCGACCCGAGATCGCGTTTGAGCACGATCAGGGAGCCGGACTTGCCGAGTGCGTCGGATTCGACCCGGTCGAGATCTGCGACAGATGCCGCATCGGCAATGGCCGACAGCGACTCCGATTCGTGTTTGGCTATGAGTTCAAGCATGGGCGGTTCGAGCATGAGGTTTCCATTATCGGGCTGGACACCGGTCTTCGGGCATCGGGCTTCGGCCTTCCTTACTTGTCTAGCGAATCGGGGGCCGTTTGACAGGCAATTTCACGACACATCGGGGTCCGTCGATCGGCGGTTGCGGCGTTGGCGGGCCACCTCGAAGGCCAAGACCGCGGCGGCAGCCCCGACATTCAACGACTCGACACCGTCGGCCATCGGGATTGTCACCGCCGTGTCGGCCGCGGTGACCATTGCAGCATCGAGGCCACGGGGTTCGTTGCCGACGAGAATCGCCGACGAGGTCAGATCCACCCGGTCGTAGGCGGCGGCCGACGGTTCGACGACGGTGGCCACCAGGCGTCGGCCGGCGGACCGGAGTGCATCGACCGCATGGCCACACTGCCCGTACACGACGATCGGGAGGCGAAGTACCGAGCCCGCCGATGCCCGCACGGCCTTGGGGTTGAGATGGTCGACCGAGTTGCCGACGATGACTACGCCCCCGAAGCCGGCCGCCTCGGCCGTGCGAATGATCGTTCCCAGATTGCCGGGATCGCGGAGTTCGACGGCCACCAGTAGCGGCAGGTCGGCGTCGATATCGGCCAATGTGAAGGACGGCGACTCGACGACCGCGGCTACGGACCGTGGATTGGTCGGGTCGAGTATCGAGGTCAGAAGCTCGTCGTCGACGGTGTAGACCGGCGTCGAGCCGAGCGATGTCCCGGCCGTGTCAAGCTCCGAAGTCAGAAGCTCGAGGCCGTGGACGGCGCCGAGGTAGACACCTTCGACCGGGCACGGCGATGCCAGGGCTTCGGCGACCAGCGTTGGTCCGTCAACGACGAAGGCCCGCTCGTCCGAGCGGACCTTCGTTTGACGCACCAGACGACGGAATCGTTTCAACCGGGAGCTGCCGCCGCCGAGTGGAATCGGCTCGGGGTTGCAAGCGGTGTCGACCATGTCGTCTGCAGAGCCGATCGGGCGTCGAACCCCGACGGGACCGGATCTAGGCGGCCTCGGCCGAGTTCTCGGCCAGTTGAACCAGTCCGGCGAACGCCGTCGGATCGGACACGGCGAGCTCGGCCAGCATCTTGCGATCGACCTCGATCTCCGCGGCCTTCAGACCGCTGATGAACCGGCTGTAGGTGGTGCCGTTCTGGCGGCAGGCGGCGTTGATCCGCTGGATCCACAGCCGGCGAAACTCCCCCTTGCGGGCACGGCGGTCACGGAAGGCGTAGTTGCCCGAATGCATGACCTGCTCGTTGGCGGCCCGGACGCTTCGGCTCTTGTTGCCGTAGTACCCCTTGGCCTTCGCCAGTGTGGAACGACGACGCTTCTTCGAGTGCACAGAGCGCTTGACACGTGCCATCTAACTTCTACTCCTCTTGCAAAAACGAACGATTCTCGGGGTGCGGCTGCCGATGCGTCCGGTGGTGGGGACGACCCTCCCGGCGACCGCGGTGATTGCTCAGCTCGACAGGAGCTTCTTGATGCGCGGCGCGTCGGCCGGGCTCACTTCGAAGTCTCCGGTCAGACGCCGCTTGCGCCGACTCGACTTCTTCTCCAGGAAGTGGTTCAGGTTCTTGCTTCGGCGGGTCACTTTGCCCGAGCCGGTCACCTTGAACCGCTTCTTGGCTCCTTTGTGCGACTTCATCTTTTTTGACATGGCTCTACCTTGCACTGTTGGATCTGCGCTCGTGGATGAGGAATCCGGTCCCGAGCCCACGGCGGACCCGGGACCGGCTGGAATGGCTGGACTAGTCGGAACCGGCCGTATCGGCTGCCACAGGTTCCGGGGCCTCGGTGCTTTCCTCCGGCGCCTCGACGGGATCGGAGTCGGTTGCTGCCGCCTCGGCCTCGCGGGCTTCGGCTGCGGCCGCCTCCTTGGCTTCGCGGGCCTCCTGGGCCTTGCGAGCCTTCACCTTCTTGGCGTCGGGACCGAGCACCATGGTCATGTTGCGACCGTCGAGCCTCGGATACGCCTCGATCTTGGCGTAGTCCTCGACCCGTTCGGCGATGTCGTCGAGGATCTTCTTGCCCAGCTCTGGGTGGGTCACCTCTCGACCGCGGAACATGATGGTTATCTTGACCTTGTGGCCGTCCTGTAGAAACTTCTCGACCTTGCGCGTCTTGGTGTCAAAGTCACTCACACCGATCTTCGGTCGGTACTTCATTTCCTTGACGACGATGTTGGTTGCCTTTTTTCGAGATTCCTTGGCCCGTTGGGCCGCCTCGTACTTGTACTTGCCGTAATCCATGATCCGGCAGACGGGCGGGTTGGCCTTGTCGGCGACCTCAACCAGGTCGAGGCCCATCTCGCGCGCCATCGACAGCGCCTGCGGGATCGGCTTGACACCAAGCTGATCACCGTCGGGCCCGATGACACGAACTTCTCGAGCTCGGATCTTGTCGTTGATCCGAGGCTCAGGCGACGCTGCTATTGTCGATCACCCCTCATAGAGTTTCCTCTCTGTAGACATATTCGCCGGGGTGGGACCCCGAGTGTGTGGAGCAAAGAGGGAAGGAGATCGAGCAGCTCGGCGGGGAACGCCGGAGGCACTCCCGAACGGCTGATCCCGGTCCGAAGGTACCGAACCGGGATTGTCGTTTCGCCGATTTGATCGATATGTCACGACCCAGGCGCACCGTTGGTGGCCGGGTGGGGCGCGACGGCCCTCTTTGTTCGGGTTCCAAGCCTACCGGACAACAACCGCAAGTGCTGACAGCTCGGCTCTTCCTCCGCTTTTTCTTCGTGACAGCCTTCGGCCGCGGAGGCGGTTGTTCGACAAGACGTTGAGAACACGTTGAGGCCGGGTTTCGTTGGTCGTAGATTTGTTTCCCATGAGCACTCTTTGGACCCCCGACGGCGAGCGGAAGGTACCCCCGGCATCCGACGAGCAGGCCGCACCGGCCTCCGGAGATGCGTCGGAGCCGGACCTGACGCCTGAGCAGCAGGAACAGGCCAGGGCGTTGGCGAAGGAACTGGCGGAGGCCAGGGCCCGGATTCTGGCCACAGAGGCGTCCACGGTGGTGGCCAACCACGCCTTCGGCATCTACGAGCTGGCCGCCATTCATCTCACCGCCGATGAACCGAAGCTTTCCGAGGCTCAGGTGGCCATCGACGCGCTGGCCGCGCTGGTGAACGGCCTGAAGGGCCGTCTCGGCGAGGTCGAGTCGACATTGGTCGATGCGCTCCAGCAGGCCCAGCTTCTCTACGTCCAGCGAGTCGGAGCCGCCGAACCGACGGCCGGGGGCGGCTCGAGTGATGCCGGCACCGCTGATGCCGGCGATCCCGACGGGGCCTGACGAGGATTTCTTCGGCTCACTCGACCGGCGACGGTTCCGCGCCGACCTCGTGCCCTGCGCGGGCGAAGGCCTCGCCACTGAACAGGTCGGGCACGTCGACCGCCATCTCCGGCGCGTCCCGCAGCCTCTCGAGATGGGGGACCATCGTCTCGGGTGGGCCCGGGCGCTGGTGCAGGAAACCCTGCTGATAGCGCACGCCGAGGTCGCGCAGAATCTCGGCCTGCGCCGGCTGTTCCACACCCTCGGCCACGATGGACATGCCGATGCCGTCGGCCTGGGTGACGATCGCGGTCACGATGCTGCGGTCGATCGACTCGTTGGCCACACCCTCCACGAACACCCGGTCGATTTTCAACGTCGACACCATCGCCAGGGTCTGCAGCCGGGCCAGGGACGCCTGACTCGTCCCGAAGTCGTCGATCACCAAGCGCACGCCTGCCAGCTCGAGCTGACGAAGGACGAGCAGGGTTCGATCGAGACGATCCATGATCAGTTCCTCGGCGATCTCCAGCTCGAGTTGTCGGGCGGGTAGCCCGCTTTCGGCCAGCGCCTTGGTCACCGACCCGACGACGCCGGGATCGAGCAGCTGGCGTTCGGCCAGGTTGACCGACACGGTGATCGGCCGGCCGGTGACCTCGGTCCAGCGCACGGCTTGGCGGCAGGCCCGGTTCAACACGATCGTCCCGAGATCGACGATCAGGTTCGATTCGGCGGCGACCGACAGGAAGTCGGCGGGGTGCACCATCCCCCGCACCGGATGGTTCCATCGCACCAGCGCCTCGTAGCGGTGGGCGAAACCCGTGACCACGTCGATCACGGGCTGATAGTGAACGACGAGCTCGTCCGATTCGATGCCGCGTCGAAGGTCCTGCTCGAGTTCGAGGCGGGCGACGGACTGGGCTCGAAGCGACGGGTCGAACACGGCGTAGCGGCCGCCTCCCTCCGCCTTGGCCGACTGCATGGCGCTGTCGGCGTTGCGCAACAGCTCCGCCGCGGTTTCGACAGGCGTCTTGTCCCGGCGGTCGGGGTCGCCGGTGGACACCCAGGCGATACCGACACTCCCCGACACGATCTGGGTGGAATTGTCGGCCACCGCCATCGGCTGGGCCAGTGTCCCGACGAGACGATCCGCCAGTAGTTCGAGATCCCTCGACGTCTTCAAGCCGCTGGTTGCGATCACGAACTTGTCGCCCCCGAACCGGCCGATCGAGTCATCGGATCGCAGCATCCGACGGAGGCGCTCCGCGGCCACCCGCAGCACCTCGTCACCGGCGTGATGGCCGAACGAGTCGTTGACCACCTTCAACCGGTCGAGATCGCAGAACAGCACACCAACCACGGCGTCGTCCGTCGGCTCGGACAGCCGGCGCTCGATGTCGACCGCAATGGTCGTGCGGCCCATCATTCCCGTGAGCGGGTCGATATCACCGTCGTCGGCGATGTCGGTCAGCTCGTCGTCGAGTTCCTGTATACATTCGAGCGCCCGGACGAGGACGCCGACGGCGGCGGTCAGTGCCGCGCCGAAGACCAGCACCAGGGTGGAGCCGATGTGTCGGGCACCGCTTGCCCGCTCGAGACCGAGGGCCGACCACCAGGCCAGAACCACCACCGCTCCGATGTTCATCGGCGGCAGCCACTGGGGTACTCGGGCCATGACCCGTTGCAGCACCACCAGGATCTGCGGCGTCAGCGGCGGCCGGGGTTCGACATCGATGTCGAACCGCGCGGGGGACGGCGCCGGGTCCAGGTCCATTCGATCGGTTGCGAGGCCGAAGGCTTCGAGTCCGTTGTCGGGCCGATTGTTCGGCTCCGGTTGTCGGGTCACATGAACCACCCGTGTCCGATCGGCCGAACGGGACCCGAACTTACGATTCGGGCGCCGGTTGTTCGTTCGATACCGGTGTCGACGGGCCGAATCGCGGGATCAGTGGACGATCTTGGCGAGTGGCAGCTCGATGATGTCGGAGGCTCCGGCGTCCTTCAGATCGGGGATGAGGATGTTGATCTGGGCCTTCGGTACGACGGTCTCCACGGCGAACCCCGCACCACCGTGGAGCTCGTTGACGGTCGGAGCCTTCATCGAGGGCAGGAGGCCGATGACCTTGTCGAGTGACACGCCGTCCGACACGTTCAGCTTCACCAACACCTGGGTTCGCGCCTCGAGCGCCCCCTGCAGGAGGATCATGAGCTGATTCATGGCGTGCTGCTTCTCCGGGTCGTCATAGGACTGCCGGTTGGCCACCACCTCGGTATAGCTGGTGATGATGGTGTCGACGATGCGGAGCCCGGCGGCTCGAAGGGCCCGACCCGTTTCGGTCAGATCGACGGCGACGTCGACGATGTCGGGCACCTTGGCCTCGGTGGCACCGTAGGAGAGACGGACGTCGGCCGTAATGCCCCTCTCGGCGAAGAACCGCTTGGTGAGCTCTGGGTACTCGCTCGACACACGCACTCCGTCGCTCAGATCCTCGACCGACCGGATGGGTGAGTCGTTGGGGACGGCCACAACGAGGCGGACGGGGTCCGAGGTCGCTTTCGAGTACTTCAGCTCACCGAGCGACATGACATCGCTGCTGGTCTCCTCGACCCAGTCGCGGCCGGTGATACCGATGTCGAACAGACCCTCGGCCACGTAGACGGGGATCTCCTGGGGCCGCAGGATCCTGACCTCGTCGACACGGGGGTCGTTGATCGAGGCCGAGTACTGGACCGACGAGCTGCGCCGCACCGACAGGTCGGCGGCGTCGAACAACTCCATCGTGGCTTTTTCGAGGGATCCTTTGGGCAGGACGAGTCTCAACATGGCATCAACGCTAACGGATACTCGGGCGGACGGCTGCCGGTTTTGCGGGCGACCCGTCAGTGGGGCCGGCCGCCCCCCAACAGCTCGACCGCGTGGGGAATGATGTCGAGCACCGCGTCCAGGGTCTCCACCGCTCCTCTCGTCGAACCCGGCGTGTTCACGATCAGACAACGGCCTCGAGTGCCGGCAACGGCCCGGCTGAGGCGGCCGAGCCCGCGGTCGTTGCACAACCGCATCGCCTCGGCCATGCCCGGCGCATCCCGCTCCAGCACCGCTCTCGTGCCCTCGGGCGTCAGATCTCGGGGCCCGAAGCCGGTGCCGCCCGTTGTGACGATCAGGCCGTTGAAATCGGTGCTCATGTCGACCAGCGCCTCAGCCACCGACTCCACACCGTCGGCCACCTGGCGGCGGCCGACCACGGTCCAACCGGCCCGGGACAGGTGGTCGTCGAGCGCCTGCCCCGAGGCGTCGATTCGGGTTCCGGCGATGACGCCGTCGGAGACGGTCAGAATCTTGGCGCTGAGAATCGACGTGTCGGGCGTGGGATCAGTCATGTGGTCAGTGTGCCCGACGCCGAGGCCGGGTTGCATCTGGACGCAAACGCGGTGTTGTATTACCTTCACCCAGAAGGAACGCACTCGAAGGACGGCCCGCCGTCCCGTCGACACGACGTTCGACCGTCCCGCATCGATCCGACCCCGGTGTCCGCTCCAGCCGACCCCGGGCCTCGAACCCTGGGAGACCAACAGTGAGAATTCTCTACGCCGACAGCGTCGACGAACACGCCGTCGATCGGCTCGCTGCGGCCGGCCACTCGCCCGTGGTTCGATCCGAACTCACGGCCGAGAGTCTCCCGGATGCGATCGTTGGCTACGAGGTGCTCGTGGTGCGGAGCACTAAGGTCACCGCGGAGACGATCGCCGCGTCCGAGGGCCTCGGACTCATCGTGCGGGCCGGCGCGGGAACCGACAACATCGACTCGGCCGCGGCGTCCGCCAGCGGTATCTACGTTTGCAACGTGCCCGGGCGGAACGCGATCGCCGTGGCCGAGCTGGCCATGGGCCTGATCCTGGCCCTGGACCGCCGGATCCCCGACAACACCGCCGATCTTCGCCACGGAAAGTGGGACAAGAAGACCTACACGTCCGCCGACGGGCTCTTCGGCAAGCAGATCGGCATCATCGGGCTCGGCGACATCGGGTTGGCCGTGGCCGAGCGGGCCAAGGCCTTCGGCATGACGGTCATCGCCCAGCGCAAGGCCAACCGATCCGATGCGGCGCTGGCCGCCATCCGCAGCATCGGGATCCGCCTGGTCGACACGCAGTCCGAACTCCTGGCCTCCTCCGACATCGTCTCGATTCACGTTCCGAAGTCGGACAACACCCTCGGGATGGTCGATGATGCGTTCCTCGCCGCCATGCCCGACGGCGCCTACCTGATCAACACGTCGCGCGGAGACATCGTCGACGAGGAGGCCCTGCTACGGGCACTCGACACCGGTCGGATCCGGGCCGGGCTCGACGTGTGGAACAACGAGCCGGGATCGGGTCAGGACTCGTTCACCTCCCCCTTGGCCCGGCATCCCGGTGTCGTGGGAACCCATCACATCGGAGCCTCCACCGACCAGGCGCAACGTTCGGTGGCCGACGGTACCGTCGAGACCATCGAGTCCTACCTCAACGGTGATCCGATCAATTGCGTCAACATCCGGCGCGAGCCGAGCGGAGAATCGTGCCTGACGATTCGCCACCTCGACCGGGTCGGCGTGCTGGCTCAGGTTTTCGCCGTCCTTCGGTCCCACGGCCTCAACGTGCAACAGATGCAGAACCAGGTCTTCACCGGGGGTCAGGCCGCCGTCGCGTCGATCCACGTCGGCACCGCACCGAACGAGGCTGTGGTGGCGGCCCTTTCCGAGATCGACGAGGTGCTCTACGTCACCACCCTGCCGGCGGTCGGCTGACGGCCGCCCGAATCCCATTCGATTCCCCCGCTCGATCATCTCCAAGGAGCTTCAGTGCCAATGGAACGTGTCCACAATTTCTGCGCAGGCCCGTGCACCCTGCCGGTTTCCGTGATCGAGGAGCTGGCGGCAGAGCTGCCCGACTTCCGCGGTTCCGGCATGTCGCTCATCGAGATGAGCCATCGGGCGGCCGACTACGACGACGTGCACATGGAAACCCTCAACCTGCTCCGCGAGCTCACCGAAGCACCCGACGACTTCTCCATCCAGCTCATCCAGGGTGGAGCCACGCTGCAGTTCGCCATGGTCCCGATGAACCTGCTGGTGGGCGGAGCCGAAGCCGGCTACGTGGTGAGTGGCACGTGGGGCAAGAAGGCTTTCGCCGACGCCGCCAAGGTCGGCTCGGCCTACCAGGCCTGGTCAGGAGCGGACAGCGGTTTCACAACGATGCCATCGACCGGCGATCTCGACGTGCGGCCCGATTCACGGTTCGTGCACATCACGTCGAATGAGACGATCGGCGGGATCCGCATGCCGGAGTTTCCCGAGATCGACACTCCGCTGGTCGGCGACATGTCGTCGGACTATCTGAGTCGACCCATCCCCTGGTCGCAGTTCGATGTCGTCTACGGCGGCGCCCAGAAGAACCTGGGACCGGCCGGTATGGCGGTGGTGTTCGTTCGCAGGTCGGTGATCGACGAGGCACCGGCCGACCTGCCCGCCTACCTCGCCTACGACACGCATCACGACGGCGACAGCCTGGCCAACACCCCTCCGATGTTCACGATCTGGGCCACCAACAAGGTGCTCAAGTGGATGAAGGCGAGCGGTGGTGTCGCCGCCATGGAGCAGCGGGCGGCCGATCGTTCCGGCCGGATCTACGGCGCCATCGACGACTCGGGCGGCTTCTACCGAAGCCCGGTCGACCTGGCCTGCCGTTCCCACATGAACATCGTGTTCCGGCTTCCGTCGGAGGATCTCGAGGCCACCTTCCTCACCGAGGCCCAGGCGGCCGGCTTCGAGAACCTCCCCGGACATCGCTCGGTCGGTGGAATCCGAGCGAGCGTCTACAACGCCATGCCGGACGAGAGCGTCGATGCGCTCGTCGAGTTCATGTCCGACTTCGCCGCCCGGAACGGATAGGGCGTCGGGTGACGACGGTCCGTCCACTCACGCTCGATCTCCTGCGCCCGGCGTGGGCGGCCGAGGTCCCCTCGCCACCTCACGATGCCTTGACCCCGGAGCAGCGCCGCCAGCACCTCCGGCGACATCCCCACTCCTACATCGGGGTCACACGGGCGCCAGAGGACGTCGACGATCCCTCGCTGACGGTCGAGGATCTGCTGGTGGAAGGCCGCCGCTCACTCGAGACGCTCCTCGAGGCCGACGTCTTCACCCCCTCCGAAGGACCGCAGTACTTCATCTACCGCCTGACCGCGAACGGCCACACCCAGACCGGCGTCGTCTGTGGTGTCGCCGTGTCCGACTACGAGGGCGGATCGGTCCGGATACACGAACGGATTCGAGCCGATCGGGCCGAGCATCTGGCCAAGCACCTCAATATCGTGGGTGCGCAGTCGAGTCCCATCGCCCTGGCAACCAGGGAATCCGATCGCCTGCTCGACGTCACGGACCGTGCGATCGAACACGAGCCGGCACTCGACTTCATCGCCGACGACGAACTTCACCAACAGGTGTGGCGGGTCACCGATCCCGAGGTCAGCGAGCATCTCGGTTCGGTGCTGGCCGACGGTGATCTCTACCTGATCGACGGCCATCATCGGGCGGCCGCCGCGGCGCGGCACCGCGAACACGACGATCATCAGCGCCGCCCGGGCGACGACTGGATGCTGAGCGCCGTCTTCCCGGCCCATCAGATGTTCAACAAGGCGTTCCATCGCGTCGTCGATCCGGCCTCCGCCGCCCGGCTCCAACCGCTGATCGGCTCCGGGTTCGCCGGCCGCTTCCTGGATTCGGTCAACGACGTCGTCGACCGTCGCCTCTCGGAGTTGGCGATCGGATTCGCGAACGCCGACTCGATCCGGTGGGCGGTGATCGATCTCCCGCTGCCGGCCGGTCCGTCGGTCACGACCGTCGATCGCCTAGACATGTCGCGCCTGGCGGCAGGGGTGCTCGGACCTGTCCTCGACATCGACGAAGCCGATCCCCGAGGCCGCCTCCGCTACCTGCCGGGGCTTGGCACCGCCCAGGCGCTGACGGCGCTCCACGACGAGCTTTCAGCGGGCGAGGCGGTCCTCGTGATGAACCCGGTGTCGATGGAAGATCTCTTCGAGGTGTCCGACCACGGCCTGGTCTTGCCGCCGAAGTCGACCTACTTCGAGCCGAAGGTGCGTTCCGGGCTCTTTGTCCACTTCAAGGACCGGGTCTAGGTCTCCTCGGCTGTCCCCGCCTGCATCGCCGTGGTCTTGACGAGGCGGGCGAACATCATGCCGTCGTGCTCGTCGGGGACGAGCACGCTCACGGATCCCCTGGCAATCCACGGGGCGCCCGGGGGTCCACCGAGAGAGACGCCGGGACGGGCGGCGAGTACGTTGTCGATCACCTCGGGTCCCTCGGCCTCGTCGAGGGTGCAGACGCTGTAGATCACCTGACCGCCCGGACGAACGATATCCAGGGCCGCCAGGACCAGCTCGGTCTGCAGCTCGGCGAGCCGCTCCGGCGCCTCGTGCTCGATCCGCCAGCGGGCATCGGCCCGGCGGCGGAGGCTGCCGAAGCCGGAACACGGGGCGTCGACCAGCACCTTGTCTACCGAGCCCGGACGCACGGCCGGTCGCCTGCCGTCGGCCACCACGATGCCGATCGAGCTGTCCAACCGCTCGGCGTTGGCCGCCACCAGGCGGGTTCGGCTGAGGCGCCGATCGGCGGCGACCACGAACGCGCCCGAAGCGGCCAGCCCGGTGGCCTTGCCGCCGGGGGCGGCGCAGACGTCGACGACGATCTCCCCCGGTCCAGCGCCCACGAGCTCCACCACCTTCTGCGATGCGATGTCCTGGACGTAGCCGTCGTCACGGACGTTGGTGACAGCCGGGCGGTTCATGGCCCGCAGCGCCGCGTCGGTCAGGTCGGCTCCGAGAAAAGCCGTCATCCGGTCGACGAGCCAGTCTGGGTAACTCAACTCCGTGGCCCGATCGGGATACGAGACCGGGGCCTCCGCCACTCGCCGCAGGACGGCGTTGACGACCGATCGGCCCTTGCCCCGGACCGCCCCGACCGTCGCGGCCACCGCGGCGTGGGGCGGTGTGCCGAGGAAGGCCAGTTGGTAGGACCCGATCTGGAGGGCGGCGGCCACCTCGTCGTCGACCGGACCGACCACGAAGCGGTCGGCCAGGTAGCGGCAGGCCCGCCGCATGCGGGTCGATCCGTAGACCAACTCGGTGACGAATCGCCGGTCGGCGGCGCTCAACGTCGATCGCTCCAGCATCTCGGGCAGAACGAGATTGGCGTAGGCACCGTCGGTGTTGATTCGGATGATCGCATCGATGGCGAGACGGCGCGACGCCGAACCGGGCGCGGCGGGGGGTTGCATCCCGCTCCTTCGACCGCGGCGGGCCTTCGATCGATGACGCCCCTTCTCAGCGGCCAAGGCGTTCGCCCTCGACCGGATGGGCACCGTTCCACCAGTCGATGGCCGGCATGGCCCGCCGGCCGGCCGGTTTGACCGTGATCAGGCGGAGGAAGGTCCCGTCACCGGCGTCCACGACCACCGACCGACCGCCGTCTGCGTCGGCGGTGGTCGAGAGCCGACCGGGTCGGCCACTGCCGGCCATCGCGGCGCCGGTCGCATCGGCGTCGACGACCCTCGTTTCCTCGATACCGATTCGCTCGGATCGAAACACGGTCCACGCCCGCCCGATGCGGACCCGGCGATGCAGCTCGACCGCCGGGAGCGAAAAGTCGAGTTCGTTCGCTGATCGGTCGATCTTGGCCGCGATGGTCGCCTCGCCGGTCTGCGGGACGGGCTCGGGCAGCGGCGCTGACAACACGTCGACCAGAAGTTCGGCCCCGAGGTCGGCCAGTCGGGCCGTCAACGAGGCGGCCGACTCGTTCTCGGCGATCGGCGTTTCCACGCAGCGATACACCGGGCCTTCGTCGAGCCCCTCGGTGATCCTCATGATGCAGACCCCGGTGGTGGCGTCACCGGCGAGAATCGCCCGCTCCACCGGAGCCGCTCCCCGCCACCGGGGCAGGATTGAGAAATGCACGTTGAGCAGAGCCACCTGCTCCAGCAGATCCCGCCGCAGCAGGCGACCGTAGGCGACCACGACGCCGAGATCGACGTCGAGGCCGATCAGATCGTAGGGGTCGTGTGAAACCTCGAGGCCGAGATCCAGGGCCGCCGCCTTCACCGGCGACGGCGACAGCCGTGACCGTCGCCCCCGGCGTCGATCGGGCTGGGACACGACGAGCGGAACCTCGAATCCGGCGGCCACGACAGCGGCCAGGGTGGGTACGGCGGCGGGCGGCGTACCGAGAAACGCAACCCGATGAGAACGTGGGGGCGGAACGGCCAGCGGAAGTTCGGTCACGGAAGTCGCAGGCCGCCCGAGGCGGGTGGACGACCCGAGGGCCCGGTCCCACCTTGCACACCAACGCCTGGCAAGGCGGAGTCGACGTAACGTTCCCGAAGGATGCGGAGCGCAGCGCGGCGCTCGTCGGCCTCCAGGTGGTCGAGGAGCAGCACACCGTCGAGATGGTCGAGCTCGTGCTGGATCAGACGGGCCAGCAACTCGTCGGCCTCCAACGAGACCTCGTTGCCGTCGAGATCCAGGCCGGTGACGTGGACCTCCT
>JAOTVU010000122.1 GCA_029863385.1 Acidimicrobiia bacterium | reverse complement strand
TACTCCTCGTAACTCTCGGAGTTGGGGTCGTGGTCGGCCAGGAGGGAATCGAGGGCCGCGTCGACCTTCCGCCGGGCGGCGCTGTTGTCAGGGTCCGTCATTGGGTCAGTATCGCAGACCGCCGGATCGGACTTCGAGTCGACATGGCGGTGGTGAGGGGCCAGGGATCGACGTGATCACCCTGGTTCCGACGGGTACCGTGAGCCTGATGACGAGCGCCGTCGGGCACAGACCGGCAGGGAAGGCCGCTTGGCGCGCTTGGCTGCCGGTGTGGTCGCTCGGGCTCTACACGATCACCGCCTACGGCACCTGGGCCTACGCCTTCGGCGTGCTCATCGACCCGATCAGTGCGGAGACCGGCTGGACCACCAGCTTTCTCGGTTCGGTGTACGGCGTGGCCATGCTCTTGACCGGACTTTCGGCGTTCTGGTCGGGGCGGCTGTTGGATCGGTTCGGGCCTGCCGTGCCACTGGGGCTGCACGCCATCGTGGCCAGCGGGCTGATGCTGGTCGCCGTCTCGGTCGATCGTCAGTGGCTCTTCGGCCTGCTGTTCGCAACGGGAGCCGGATTGAGCGGCGCCACCGGGTTCTACGCGATGACGACGGTGATCGCCGCTCGATCCCGACCCGATCGGCCGGACCGGGCGATCGCCGTTCTCACGCTGGTCGGGGCCTTCTGCTCCCCCATCTACCTGCCGTTCAGTGCCTGGCTGTTGACGGTCTGGGACTGGCGGAGCGTGGCCCGGGCCCTGATCCTGGCCGGTGTCTTCGGTGCGGTGCAGGCCGCCGTGGTCACGGCCCGGGTCAAGCTGGTCCAGGAGGACGAGACGGGCCGAGCGATCCTGCCGTCGGCCCGATCATGGGACGCCGTCAAACGCTCCATGGCCAAACCCGACGTCCGGCGGGCGCTCGCCGTGTACTTCCTGGCGGGCGCCTCAGCCGGCACGATGTGGGTGTACCAGGTTCCGATGATGGTCGGAACCGGGTTGGGCCTGGGTCTGGCCGGCACGCTGGCCGGGCTTCGGGGCTTCTGCCAGATCTTCGGTCGGATGGGATTGACCGGCGCGGTCGAGCGCCACGGCTCGGCTCAACTGCTGCAGGGCGCCTACCTGATCACCGCCGTCGGCGGTGTCGCCCTGCTGGTGGCCAGCGTCGTCGGGACTGACTCGACGACCGTGGTCGTCGGCTTGTCGCTCGTGTTCGCCCTCCTGGCCGGCACCGGGTTCGGGGCGTCCAGCCCGCTGCAGGCCATCCATGCCCGCCTTCATTTCGACCCCGGTGATCTCGGTTTGCTCATGGGCCTGCAAGGGGCGGTCCTCGGGCTGGCCGGCGCCTTCGGACCGATGACCGGAGCCGTCCTCCGAGACGCCACCGGCAGTTGGATTCCCACGATCGCCGTGGTCGTTGCGGTGCTGCTGATCAGCGCGATGTTGCTCCGACCGAGCGGCGCCACCGGCTGAGGTTCGTGCCGGGCCCGGCCGAGCACGGCGGCGCCGGCGAGTACCATGTCACGGTGCTCAGTACGGAACACGCTCAGCAGGGTCATTCGCACCAGATGGAGGGCGGCTGGGACGAGTGGATGGACAACCCCGTCCTGCGAGCGTTGCTGGCTCTGCTCCTCGTCGCCGCCCTGGTCACGCTCGTGGCCCTGGCCGCTCTGTGGCCCGACGGATCGGGCCGAGCGGCCGTTCAAGCGGAGGCGGCGACCATCGGTCTGGCGGCCGAGCGGCTGGAGGCAACCGTCGCCGAAGTCATCGACGGGGAATGCGCCTTCTCGTCCGAAGGCAACGTGTGGGACTGTCGAACCGTCGTCGTGACGCCGTCGACGGGACCCGATGCGGGCGCACTCCTGGCTCTGCCCGAATTCGTCGAAGGGAGCGGTGTTCCGGTCCCGGAGGTGTCCGTCGGTGACGCCGTCGTCATCGACTACGAACCCACAACCGGCTTCTACTCTTACGGTGATCAGGATCGACGGTCCGCGCTGGTTTGGCTGTTCGCCGTGTTCGCCGTCGTCGTCATCGCCCTCGGCCGCCTTCGCGGTCTGCTCGCGCTGATCGCCATGGCCACGACCGTGGCGATCCTCGTTGGCTTCGTGGCCCCCTCGGTGTTGGACGGCAACGATCCGGTGGCCGTCTCGGTGGTCGCCGCCTCGGTCATCGCCTTCGTCAGCCTGTACCTGACTCACGGATTCAATCCGACAACCACGATCGCCCTCATCGGCACCCTTCTTGCCCTCCTCCTCACGCTGGTGCTGTCGAGTGTGTTCTTCGATCTCGCCCGGTTCACCGGCCTCGCCACCGAGGAGGGCGTCCTCCTTCCGGTGTTGGCGCAGGACATCAACATGGCGTCGCTGCTGTTGGGAGGCGCAATCATCGGCGCCTTGGGTGCGCTGGACGATGTCACGGTGACCCAGGTGGCGACGGTGGCCGAACTCAAGGCCCAGAACCCGGGCCTCAGTCGGCGGCGTCTGATCAGTTCCGGTATCCGTGTCGGCCGTGAACACATCGCCGCCACCGTCAACACCCTGCTGCTGGCCTACGCCGGTGTGAGCATGCCGTTGCTGTTGCTGTTCGTCGTGTCGGACCTGTCGCTGGCCATGATCGCCAACTCCGAGATCGTGGCCGTCGAGATCGTGCGCACCCTGTGCGGGTCGCTGGGCCTCATCGCCGCGGTGCCGATCACGACGTGGCTGACCGCCGTTCTGGTCTCGGCCGGCGCGCCGGCGGAACACGGCCACGACGACGACCTTGGTCCCGCCGAGGAGCCGGCTCCCGCTCCCGAACCGGAGCGGATTCAGGTCAGCTGGGACGACTTCGCCCCACGCGACGATTGACCCACTCCCGGGATTCGGACTTCAGGCGACGCTCGATGTCGCCTGGGCTGCACGGAACGGGTTGGGGGCGGGAGGGCGAAGGTCAGTCGAGGAGATCGGGTTGGTCGGCGACGATCTTGTCGTAGAGCGGCTGGAAGCTGAACCAGCCCGCCATGTGCGAGCCGACCACGTCGTAGGCCTGCTGAACCCCCTCGGGGTCGATCTCGACGGGCGTGCCGGCGGCCTCCGCCATCAGCTGCACCTCACAGGACCGCTCCATCGTGATGTACCACCACGCCGCTTCGTCAACCGTGTGGCCGACGGTCAATAGCCCGTGGTTGCGGAGGATGGCCGCCTTGTTGTCGCCCAGGGCCACCGCAATACGTTTGCCCTCCTCGACGTCGAGCACGACACCGGTGTAGTCGTCGAAGAGGGCGTGATCGTTGTGGAAGGCACACACGTCCTGGGTGATCATAGACAGCGGTCGGCCGAGCGTCGACCATGCCCTCCCCTGTTTGGAGTGGGTGTGGGCCGCCGCCACCACATCCGGTCGGGCCTGGTGAATCTGGGAGTGGATGGCAAACGCCGCCTGGTTGACCGGCCAGTCGCCCTCCACAACGGAGCCGTTGTGGTCGACCAGGATCAGGTCCGACACCCTGATGAGGTCGAAGCTGAGCCCGAACGGGTTCACCCAGAACAGGTTCTCGTGCTCGGGATCACGGGCCGTGACGTGCCCGGCCACTCCCTCGTTGAAACCGAAGCGGCCGAAAAGACGGAACGTGGCGGCCAGGCGTTGCTTGCGGTGCAATCGCTCGTCGTCGACGGAGTCGAACTCGGGCATCGTGTGGGGGGTGGGACGGGGGACGGTGTTGGCCATGGCTGCGGGACTCCTTCGCTCCTCCCCGATCGTAGGGCCGGTCAACCGACCCTGGCGATTCGCCCGTGCCACACGTCGGCCTACACTTCGGGCCCGGGTTCCACCAGGATCCGCTCACCGACCACGGGCCCGCCGGGCAACCGGGCGATGGCCGCCAGCACAACGGCTGCCACCGCTCCGGCGAGCAGGACCGTGTCGAGCGAGGTCGCCTCCACGATCCGTCCGGCGATCAGGTTGGCGATCGGCACCATGCCGCCGAACGACAGCACCCACATGGCGGCAACCCGACCCCGGATCGACGAATCGACGTGCTGCTGCCACCGCGTCGCCAGCGAGGTCGGCATCACCAGGTAGAACACGGCAACGGCGAACACGGCCGGAAAGGCCACGGTGAGCGAGCGGGCGGCCGACAGGGCGGCCAGAGCCACCGCAAACCCGACCAGGCAGATCCGCACCAGCCTCGGTTTGTCGACCCGCAGCAGCACGGTGCCGACCATGGCCGCACCCACCAGGGCGCCGAGCCCGAACGTGGCGTAGAACCAGCCGTAGGTGGTGCTGCGACCGTCGATCCCGAGGTTGACCTCGGCGATCGCCGGAAGCTGACCGATGAAGGGCATGCAACAGAGCGCGAAGACCGCCATCAGCGTGATGGGCCGCCCGACCTGGGGAGCCCGACGGACCACGTCGAAGCCGCCGAGGATGCGCTGGCGGAACGATGCCGGCCGCGCCGTGGACGCCGGGAACGACAACCCGATCAGTACGGCGATGATGAGCACGTAGGTGACGGCGTTGAACGCGAACACCTCGGCGAATCCGAACCGGCTGGTCAGAAATCCGCCGACGGCCGGGCCGACCACGCGGGCCCCGTTGCTCTGCACGGAGTTCAGCGAGATGGCGGCCTGGATGTTGTCCTCACCGGCGATCAGCGGCAGGACCGACGTGAAGGCCGGAGCGAACAGACCCTGTCCGAGGCCGATGACGAAGACGAGAGCGGTCAAGGTGTTGGGACCGATGACGTCGTCGATGACCAGAACGGCAAGCACCGCCGTCCAGCCCATCTGCCAGGCCTGGGTGGCGGCCAGCAGCAACCGGCGGTCGACGGTGTCGGCCAGCGATCCGCCGAGCAGGCTCAGGAAGCCGAGCGGCACCAGCTGGGCGAAGATCAGTTGCCCGAGAAAGGCGCTCGACCCGGTGAGCTGCCAACCCAGAACCCCGAGGGCGGCAAACTGCATCCAGCGGCCGACGTTCGAGGCGAACGAGGCCAGGAACAAGCGGCGGAACTCCGCTACGGCCAGCGCATCACGAGCGCTGCCCGCAGTTTCGGTCTCGGTTGACAACCTCGAAGTCAGAGACGGCAGACGCCGTCGGCGATGGCGGCCTTCGAGACCGCTTCGGCCACCCGAACCGGGACGGACTTGTCGAACACCGACGGTACGATGTGGTCGGCCGCCAGTTCGTCGGGACCGACCGAGTCGGCGATGGCGGCGGCTGCGGCGAGCTTCATGTTCTCCGTGATGTCGGAGGCGGCAACGTCGAGCGCACCCCGGAAGATACCGGGGAAGGCGAGCACGTTGTTGATCTGGTTCGGGTAGTCGCTCCGGCCGGTCGCCATGACGGCCACGATGCCCTCCACATCCTCGGGCTGGATCTCGGGGTCGGGGTTGGCCATGGCGAACACGATCGGATCGTCGGCCATGGCCTTCACATCGTCGACCGATAGCAAACCGGGGCCGCTCAGGCCCAGGAACACGTCGGCCCCGGCGATGACATCCGAGATCGAGCCGGTGCGACGATCCCGGTTGGTGTTCTCGGCGAACCACTGCTTCGCCGAGTTGAGGTTGTCCCGGCCCTCGTACACCGCGCCCTGGCGATCCACGCCGATGATGGAGCCGACGCCCGCACCGAGGAGGATCTTGCCGACGGCCACACCGGCCGCTCCCATGCCGGCAACGACGACCTTCACATCGGCCATGTTCTTGCCCACGATCTTGAGGGCATTGTTGAGACCGGCGAGGGCCACGACCGCGGTGCCGTGCTGATCGTCGTGGAAGACCGGAATGTCAAGGCGCTCCTTCAACGCCTCCTCCACTTCGAAGGCGCCCGGAGCGGCGATGTCCTCCAGGTTGATGCCTCCAAAGGTCGGGGCCAGCCGGACGACGGTCTCGATCAATTCGTCGGGCGAGTCGATGTCGAGGCAGATCGGGAAGGCGTCGACCTGGCCGAACTCCTTGAACAGGAGCGCTTTGCCCTCCATGACCGGAAGGGCGGCCTTCGGCCCGATGTCGCCGAGACCGAGCACGGCGGTGCCGTCGGTGACGATGGCCACCGTGTTCTTGCGGATCGTGTGGGTGTCGGCCATCCGCTGATCGGCGGCGATGGCCCGGCAGACCCGGGCCACCCCGGGGGTGTAGGCCATCGACAGGTCGTCCTTGTCGCCCACCGGGAACAGCGGCAGCACCTCGATCTTGCCGCCCTCGTGCATACGGAACGTCCGGTCGTAGCTGTCGAGGAGTTCGACGTTGTCGACGGAGCCTGCCACGGCAATGATCTGCTCCTGATGTTCGACGCTGGAGCAGTTGACGACGATGTCGCGCTCGAGAATCGGGCCCTTGGCCACGAATCCCTCGATCGCGAAGATGTTGCCGCCCGCCTCGCCGATGGCGACGGCCAGTCGACCGAGCACCCCGGGTCGGTTCTCGAGTCGGACGCGAAGGTTGACCGAGTACTGCGCTCCAGTGGTTCCACTCATAGGACTGCCAACATACCGGTCCATGACCTACAGTTGTCGCACAGCAACCGTGAGGGCACGGCAATCGAGAAGGAGTACCGGCATGGAGCGGCACGACGACGCAGGCAGGGCCGCGATCGCAGCGGCGAACCCCGAGTTCTACACCACCAAAGGCAAGGTCAAGAAGTCCGTCTACGAGGCCGAGCTGGCCCGGCTTCAGGAGGAGTTCGTCAAACTCCAACGTTACGTCTCGGAAACCGGACTCAAGGTGCTGATCATCTTCGAGGGCCGCGGATCGGCGGGCAAGGGCGGAGTGATCAAGCGGATCACCGAGCGGACAGCGCCCCGGATCGTCAAGGTGGTCGCTCTGCCAAAGCCGACGGAGCGGGAGCAAACGCAGTGGTACTTCCAGCGCTACGTCGAACACCTACCGGCGGGCGGTGAGATCGTGCTGTTCGACCGGTCGTGGTACAACCGCTCCAACGTGGAACGGGTGATGGGGTTCTGCAGCGAAGAGGAGCACCGGGAGTTCCTGCGCAGCTGCCCCGAGTTCGAGCGCATGCTCGTCCGGTCCGGCATCATCCTCTTGAAGTACTGGTTCTCCGTGAGCTTCGAGGAGCAGAGGAAACGGTTCGAGTCGAGGAACAAGGAGCCGCTGAAGCGGTGGAAGCTGTCGGACATGGACCTGGCCGAGCACCGGCTCTACGTCGACTACTCGGAGGCCAAGGACGTCACGTTCCAGTACACCGACACCAAACAGGCCCCGTGGTATGTCGTGCCGTCCGACGACAAGCGCTCGGCCAGACTCAACTGCATGAGCCACATCCTGTCGATGATCGATTACGAGGACATGCTCCCCGACCCGATCGAGCTGCCTGATATGGACGAACGTCCCTACATCCGGCCGCCGATGGGCGAGCAGACGTTCGTCACGGCCCGGTGGTAGTGGGCGACGGCCCGCCCACCAACTCCTCTTACATGCGTTTGAGAAGGTCGGTCTTCTTGGCCTCGAATTCGGCGTCGCTGATGATGCCCTTGGCGCGCAGGTCGGCCAGCCGCTCGATCTGATCGGGGATCGACATGGCCGACGGTTCGCCGCCCTCCCCCAGGTTGCGGCCGACCCGGTCGAACTTGCGGTTCTCGTTGCCTTCCATCTGGCGGTAGATCTCGTTCTGCACGTTCAACGGTTTGCGGACGTTGCCGAACGCCTGCTGCCCCATCTCTCCGGCCGACTCGACGACCAGCTCACCGGCTCCCAGCATCCGTTCGAACAGACTTTGACGGAAGAACACGGTGTTGATCCGTTCCAGCGGGATCTCGATGCCGCTGCGGCTGAGGACCCCGGACCGGTTGATGAGTCGATCGGTGGTGAGCACGAAATTGGTCGTCATCCACACCAGATACCGGGCCGCGAACCAGAGCAGGACGAAAACGATCAACGCCGCGGCCATGATCGACACCACCGCAGAGCCCCCGAAGAAAAGCAATGCCACCAGCCCAAGCACGACGGCACCGATCAGCGCCGCGGTCTGCGGGGCGAAGAACCACCAGTGGGGATGAAGGTCGAGCACCACCTGCTCCCCTTCGTTGAGTTGCTCACGAGGAAAGGTCACGATCAGCCATCGTAGTGCCGTGCGGCGTCGAGGACCGACCGTCACAGGCGCCGAGTAAGTTCGTCGGTGTGGCAACGAGAACATCGACCCGTACGATCGCGAGGGTGGTCCCCGATCAGCTTCTCGACGGTCTGAACCAGGCGCAGATCCGTGCGGTGACCGCACCGGCCGGCAGGGTTCTGGTCATCGCCGGAGCCGGGTCCGGCAAGACCAGGGTGCTGACCCGCCGGATCGCCTGGCGTATCGCTCGGGGTGAAACCGATCCGAACCGGGTGCTGGCTCTCACCTTCACCCGCAAGGCCGCCGTCGAGATGCGGGATCGCCAGCGGCAGTTGGGGATGCGTGATCGTGTTCCGGCCGGCACGTTCCACAGCTTGGCCCTCAGCCAGCTCCGGCAACGGTGGGACGAGCGCCGGACCGTGCCACCGACGCTGATCAACAGCAAGATCCGCTTCCTGGGCCGCATCTGCCGACCACCGACCGGGGTCGATCTGATCGACGTCGTGGCCGAGATCGAATGGGCCCGGGCCCGGATGATCGAGCCCGAGAACTATGGCGCCGCGGCCCGGGCGGCCGGCCGGGTGCCGCCGGTGGCACCGGAGTTCATCGCCGAGCTGATGGTCGACTATCAGAAGGAGAAGCGACGCAAGCGGGTCGTCGACTTCGATGATCTGCTGGAGTTGGCGATACGGGACATCCGCGCCGACCCCGACTACGGGGCTGCCGTGCGATGGCGCCATCGCCACTTCTACGTCGACGAGTTCCAGGACGTCAACCCCCTCCAACATGCGCTGTTGGCCGAGTGGCTCGGCGACCGCGACGACCTGTTCATCGTTGGCGATCCCCGCCAGTCGATCTACGCCTGGAACGGCGCCGATCCCGACCTGATGAATTCGATGATCGGCGCCGACGGGATCACCACCGTCAACCTGCGCGACAACTACCGCTCCACGCCCCAGGTGCTCGGCCTGGCCGACACGGTGCTCGAGGCAAGCCCCGGATGGAGCGTACCCGTCGGCTCACCGCCCGAGGATGCAACCCTCATCGGCCATCGCCCCGACGGCCCCGCCCCGACCCTCACCCGCTACGACACCGACCGGGCTGAGGCGGTCGGTATCGCCGAGGCGGTGCGCCTGGCCAACGCCGGCGGCTACCGCTACTCCCAGCAGGCCGTCCTGGTCCGCACCAACGCCCAGCTGGCGGTCATCGAGCAGGAGCTGTCCGCCCTGCGCATTCCGAGCCGCATTCGATCCGGACCGGGGCCGCTCGGCAGCGCCGAGGTAAAGGCCGTGCTCGGGGCCATCGGGCGTCACGGCATCGATCTGGTCCAGCAACTCGAGGAACTCGACCAGCAGTTGGCCCAGGGACCCGAGGTTGCCGTCGACGCCGCCACCGCCGGCGGCACCGACGATGGGTCCGTGTCCACCGTGCCGGTTGCCGGTCAACTCGAACGGCACAGCAATCTCGCCGCCCTCAGTCGACTGATCCACGATTACCTGACGACCGAACCCGCACCGACCGGGCCCGGGTTCCTGGCCTGGCTCACCACGGTCAACGGCAGCGACGTCGAGGCCGATGACGAGGCCGTCGATCTCGTCACCTTTCACGGGGCGAAGGGGCTCGAGTGGCCGGTGGTCCATGTGGCCGGACTCGAGGACGGGTTCGTGCCGATCGTCTACGCCACGACCCGGGCCCAGCTGAGCGAGGAGATGCGCCTTCTCTACGTGGCCCTCACCAGGGCGGAGGAGTCGCTGAATCTGTCATGGGCGGCGAAGCGGACGTTCGGCACCAAGTCCGTCGGGCGCGATGCGGCCCCGATCGTTGCGCAACTGGCCACGGCCATCAAGAGGGTCGGCGGATCGAGTCTCACGCCCGACTGGCGGTCCCACATCGCCCGCTCCCGGGAGGCGATCGACGGTAACCGTGACCCGACGGCCGACAGCACTCGGCAGCTGGGGGCCGACGAGATCTACGCCGAACTCCGTCGTTGGAGGGAGCGTAAGGCTCGGGCCGGGCAGGTCCCGCCCCATGTCATCGTCTCCGATCAGGCACTGCGCGCGGTGGCCGATCACCGGCCCGCGTCCCTGAGCCGTCTGGCCGCCGTGACAAACCTGCGCCCGGCCAAACTGACCCGGTTCGGTCCCGAGATCCTCGACATCGTCGGACCGGCCTGACCGCCAACCGCCGGAAGTCGATCGGGAGCGCTCAGCTCGAGCGCTGATCGGGCATCACGACGACCACGACGGTCTGCGGGCAGTGCTCGAGCACGTGTTCGACATTGGGCCCGAGGCTCGGCCGACGGCCGGGCACTCGACGAACCTGCGCTCCGATCACCACGAGATCGGCCTCGATGGCGTTCGCCCGCTTGACGATCTCCACCGCAGGCGAACCGGCGAAGCGCACCTCTGTGTCGGCGGTGGCCCTTGTCTCCATGGCATACCGGAGCGCCTCGGCCAACAGCCCGCCGGCCACGTCATCGCTCCCGGCGAAGGCGGAGGCCCGAAACCGGTCGAACAGCGAACCGGGCCCGGTGCCGCTTCGGGGTCGGTAGACCACGTGGCTCAGCAACAGGTGGGTTCCGAGATTCGACGACAGGTTGGCCGCCAGCTCCAGTGCGGCCTGGGAGGAGTGGCTGCCGGCGATGGGAACGAGCGCCTGGGCGAACACGCCCGGCAATCGTCCCGGGTGATTCATGGCCTTTCGTACGATCACGACCGGTAGATCGGTGCGGTTCAGAACCTCGTCGACGAGTGACGAGCCGAACTGGCCATGCCCCGACTCGATGCCCGCGCCGAGGGCGATGACCCCGTACCCGAGGCGGGACTGGGCGATGATCTCCATGGCGGCCGTGGCGTCGTCGATACCCGGATCGAGTTCGGCCACCTCGAACTCCCTGCCGTAGAGCACGTTGCCCATCACGTCGATGTTGGGACCGGCACCATTGCTGCGGACGGCCAGAACCGTGGCCGCCAGATCCGGAGGCCAGGCGAAGTGCACGATCTGAGCGGCGACGATCGAATTGGCCTCCGACGCGGAGGGGAGCAGGATCCGGTTGTTGCGGATCAACAGGTTGCTCTCGAGCGCCTGTTCCCGGGCCAGGCGTTCCCGTTCGGCCACCGAGCCCTCGAGGCCCCGGCTGAACACCCGTAACCCGATCGAGGCCAGCAGAGATGTCACCAGCGGGATCATCACGATCATGGTGAACGTCGTTTGATTGAAGACCCCGAGCGACAGGCCGACGGTGGCGATGATGATCTCGAGCGCGCCCCGGGCGTTGAGACCCGAACCCAACACGAACCCCTCCTGCGTGGTCAGACCACCGAGTTTGGCCCCGAGAAAGGAACCCGCGAACTTGAGCCCCAGGGCTACGAGGAGCAGCAGGAGCGCCCAACCCAGCGCCGAGCCCCGAAGCAGGGACAGGTCGAGTCGCAACCCGGCGGTGGCGAAGAACAGCGGGGCGAAGATGACCGAGGTCAGATCCTCGATGGTGTGTTCGGCCTCGACCTGCTGGTAACGGGAGCGGGCCAGGACCACGCCGGCCACAAAGGTTCCCAGCACGGCCTCCACCCCCAGGGCCTGGGTGAGCACGCCGAAGGTCAGCATCGTGGCCAGGATGACGGTCAACGCACCCCGCACGTTGTGGCCTTCACGGCGCACAAGCCGGAGCGCGGCATCGACGAGCCTTTGCCCGATCGTGAACGCTCCGACCATGAAGATCGCCAGACCGCCGACCGTGGCCACGACATCGATCGCCGAGACATGACCGGATGCGGCCAGGCCGGCGATCACCCCGAGGATCACCCAGCCCACGAGGTCGTTGGCCATCCCGGCGGCGATGGTGATCTGACCGACGTCGCGGCGCATGAGGTTCAAGTCGCTCAGGATCTTGGCGATCACCGCCAGGGCCGACACCGCCACCGAAGCCGCGATGAACAGGGCGAACACGATGCGGTCAGGACGGCCGCCGTCGACGGCCCCGTAGAAGACGACCGGCATGAGCCAGCCCGCCACCAGACCACCGATCAGCGGCACGATCACGCTACCCGTCGTGACCAACGCCGCAGCCCGCCCCAGGCGGCTGATCAAGGCGAGGTCCGTCTCGAACCCAGCGACGACGAGAAGGAACGCCGCGCTGAACCACGACACCGCCAGCAGCATGGCCGACTGGGTGACGGCTTCTTCGCCCGACGGGAGGAACCAGTCGAACAGCCCCGGAGCGACAACGCCGAGAATGCTCGGACCGAGGATCAGACCGGCCGAGAGTTCACCGACGACGGACGGCAGCCCCAACCGTCGGGCGAACGCTCCGAGAGCCCAGGCGACGGCAAACAACGCCAGCAACTCGGTCCAGAAGACCAGCAGCTCGTGATGGCTGAGGCTTGTCAACATCGGTTGTTCAGCGGCTTCCCGAACGTCCCGGTCGGACGCCCTCGCTCTCGCTCTCGACGTCGAGTCAGAACAACCTGGACCCGACCACCCTCAATCGTCAGCGTAGCGCGCCAGCACCGGGGCGTGGTCGCTTGGCTTGCTCCCCTTGCGGGCATTGCGATCGACGAGATCGATGCGACACCGCTCAGCCAGCGGGGCCGTCGACAGGATGTAGTCGATGCGCATTCCCTGGCGCTTGTGGAACCGTCCGGCCTGGTAGTCGTAGTAGCTGAAGAGGCCGGATTCGTCGAACCGTTCACGGAAGGTGTCGACCAGGCCCCAGTCGAGGACGTCGCCCAGGGCGGCGCGTTCCTGGGGGGTCACATGGGTCAAACCCTCGAACGCAGCGGGGTCCCAGACGTCGCGATCGTCGGGTGCGATGTTCCAGTCGCCGGCGACGATGACGTCGGCGGCGGGGTCCGTCGTCGCCTCGAGGTGGGCCCGAAGTCGCTTCAACCATCCCAGTTTGTAGTGGTAGTGCTCGTGGCCGATCTCGCGGCCGTTGGGCACGTAGACACTGCTGACCCGGACCGGGCCGCAGGTGGCCGAGACAAGTCGGGCGTCGGTGTCGGGTTCGATACCGTCGGCGAAGCCTTCGATCACCTCATCGATCCCGAGTCGGGACAGGATGGCAACCCCGTTCCACTGGCCCTCGCCGTGGTGGGCCACATCGTAGCCGAGGTCGGCGAAGACCTCGATCGGCACCGCCTCGTCGGCGAGCTTGGTCTCCTGCAGGCAGACGATGTCGGGCTCGACTTCGGCCAGCCACTGCTCGACCCGTGGCATCCTGGCGTTGAGCGAATTGACATTCCACGTGGCAACGAGCATCGTCTAAACCTACCGCTCCCGACCATCCGCGCCCGACGTGTCCGCACCAGGCCGGTTGACGATCCGACCGACGTGACGGCTCTTCTTGAGCGCACTCCAGCAGGTAGGATCTGTCCGTGACCTCACAAACATCCGGTGACCCCTCCGATCCTCAGGGACCGAACTCCTGGTTCATCCAGGAGCTGTACCAGGAGTACCTCGACAACCCCCGGTCGGTGCCGGTGGAATGGCAGGAGATCTTCGCCCAGGGCCCTCCCGGAACCGTCGCGCCCAATCCTCCCGCCGAGGGGCGAACGGTCCGCCTGGAGGACGTGGCGAGCGCCCCTGCAGCGGCGTCGGCCCCCGCTCAGCCGGCCACGGCCCCCGCTCAGCCGGCCACGGCCCCCACACCGTCGGCCACGGCCCCCGCTCAGCCGGCCACGGCCCCCGCTCAGCCGGCCACGGCCCCCACACCGTCGGCCTTCGAACCGTCACCGACGCCCGTCGCCAGTGCCAACGCCGGATCCCAGGCAACGACCCCGCCTGCGCCGGCGCCGAAACCCGCGCCTGCGCCGAGCGCACCGGAAGCTCCTGCGCCTGCGGGCAACGACGGCGCCTCGACGAGGAGCACCGGGTCGACGACCGGCAACGGTGCCGGCGTAAAATCGGCCGCCGATGACGGAAACGGCGAAGGTGAGGGCGACGACGATGGCACCGATGACGGAATCGAAACCGTACCTTTGCGAGGTGTCTCGGCGCTGATCGCCAGCAACATGGAGGCCAGTCTCGAGGTGCCGACGGCCACCAGCTTCCGGGAGATCCCGGCCAAGCTGCTGGAGGTCAACCGCCGCATCCTCAACAATCATCTGAAGCGTGTCCGGGGCGGCAAGGTCAGCTTCACCCACGTCATCGGCTATGCCGTGGTCACCGCCATCAAGACCGCGACCCCGAGTCTCAGCAACAGCTACCGGGTCAACGACGACGGCAAACCGGAACTCGTGCGCAACGCCCACGTCAACCTCGGCATCGCCGTCGACCTTCAAAGGGATGACGGAACCCGCACCCTGATGGTCCCCGTCATCAAGCGGGCCGACGAACTCGACTTCTCGGAGTTCGTCGACGCCTACGAGGCACTGATCGACAAGGTCCGCAACAACAAGGTCACGGTCGACGACCTCACGGGCGCAAACGTCACGCTCACCAACCCGGGAACGATCGGCACCGTGCAGTCGGTGCCCCGGCTCATGAAGGGTCAGGGGGTCATCGTCGGCGTCGGTCGCATCGGCTACCCCACCGAGTATGAGGCCGCAGATCCGAAGATGCTGGCCCAACTCGGCATCTCCAAGATCATCGCCATCACCTCGACCTACGATCACCGCATCATCCAGGGGGCGGAGTCAGGTCTGTTCCTGAAGAAGGTCCACGAGCTGCTGCTGGGCGAGGACGGCTTCTACGACCAGGCGTTCCACGACGTCGGCGTGCCCTACGAGGCGGTCAAGTGGCGGATCGACCATGGGACGACCGAGACCGAGAACGGTGTCGACGGTTCGATGG
>JAOTVU010000121.1 GCA_029863385.1 Acidimicrobiia bacterium | reverse complement strand
CTAAGACCGGGGATGTCTGGCCGCCATCGATGGCGCTCCGCCGGCCCTGACCGCCCAGGCGGCCGAACTCGAGCCACGAAATCCATAGGCGGGTTTTTTTTTCTCGCGACATCAGCCCCTCGTTGCCCGTCTGGTCTGCATGAGTTCAACGGCGGTGTCCCGCGTCGAGCGCGACCGAGAAGACAAGAAACGCAGTCAGGCGGCAATTGTGGCGGTGGCTGGTCTCGCCCTGCTGCTGGCCGTGGCCTACGTGTGGGCGGCCTGGCAAACCGAGCCGGCTCCGGTCGAGGTACCGGCCGCCCCTGCTCGATCAACCACCGTTCCACCCGAACCGGAGCCCGAGCCGTCGGCGGTTCGAATCGAACGCGACGCCACCACGGTACGCCTGAGCGGTACCGTGAAAACCGAATCGGAACGGGATGCTCTCAGCGCCGCGGTCACGAATTCGGGTCTCGAGGTCGACGACCAGCTCACGGTGTCGCCGAACATCGCCGACTCCGATCCCAGGGTGGTCGCCGCCCTCCTCGCACCGCTGCTCGACGGCACGGACGACGGAGAGCTGGCCCTGAACGACGGCACGGTGACGATCACCGGCGAAGCCCTGGACCCGGTGGAGGCGGAAGAGATCCAGTCGGCCATCGACACGGCCACCGCAGCCGGGCTGACCCTCGAGGACCAGACGACGATCCGGGTGCTGCCCGAGTCGGTACAGATCATGGAGCTCCAGAAGGAGATCGACCAGATCTTCGAACTGGCCCGGGAGATCGAGGGCCAGTATCCGAACTTCGCCGTCAGCGTCGAGGACCTCAGTTCAGGGGCAAAGACCACGCTCGATCGAGTGGCCGTAGCCTTCCGCCGCTACCCGTTGCCGGTGGCCGACGTCATCGGCCATACCGACTCGACCGGGCCGAACGCCCTCAATCAAGCCCTCAGTGAGGCACGGGCGCAAACGGTGACGGAGTACCTGGTCGGTGTCGGGGTCGAGTCTGAGCGGCTCACGGCGATCGGGCGAGGCGAGAGCGAGCCACTGGCCGACAACAGCACCGAGCTCGGCCGGGCCGAGAACCGTCGGGTCGACTTCGTCGTCAAGAAACGGGAAGGCTGAGACGGATCCCCATGTTCAGCTACTTCCTGCCGATCAGCCTGCTGGTTCTTGCCGGCTTCACCTTGGGCCTGGTGGTCGGTTGGCTGACCTGGGTCTCGTCGAGGGAACCAGCCGATCAGGAACCGGCGAACCAGACGACATCCGAAGATCCTCCCGAGCCGGCGACGTTCCTCCCCGACCCGTTGACCGACTGGTCGGTCATCCCGGATCACGTACCCGACTGGTCGACTCTGGATCTGCCCGTGTGGCGAATGAGGGAGATCTCTCAACCAGGGGCATAGCGCATGCAGGGGTGTCGTCGAGTGATGTCGATGCGTGAGACGCATCTTGAACGGGGCGGGTTGCGAAGGCGCCTTTGAACTCGTCCAGCGATGGCCTGGGCCGGGCGACCCGGATGCTCTGGTGAACGTTCAACCCGCCGTGGGTTGCTGCCGACTAAACACCCATACGCCTTCTCAGACAGGAGTGCCAGGTGAAGGGTGCGATTTTCAAGTTGCTCGAGGACTTCGTCGATACGAGATTCGGGCCGGATGCATTCGACGAGTTGGTCGAGTCGACGGAACTGGAGACGGTGGAGCCGTTCGTCGGCCCCGGCAACTACCCTCCCGGTGACCTGCTGGCGTTGGTGGCAGCCGCCGTGGCCGCCCACGACACAACGGTCGAGCAGTTTCTGCGGGCCTTCGGGCGGCACGCCTTCCCGTCGCTGGCCCGATCGGTCCCGACGCTGATGGAGGGACTGGACACTCCCCGTGCTTTTCTCGGTGGGCTCGAGTCGATGATCCACACCGAGGTCCGGAAGCTTGATCCAGAGGCCGATCCGGCTCGCTTCACGGTGACCGACGTCGACGAGGGGAGCATCCTGCTTCACTACCGGTCGCCCTTCGGCCTCTTCCCGCTCGTGGAGGGTTTCCTCGATGGCATCGGCGACTGGTACGAGACACCCCTGGACCATGAGCTCGTCGAGGTCGATCAGACCAATGGTACGTTTCTCGTCCGGTTCCCGGACCACGCCATGACAGGATCGATCGCCGTTGTCGACACAGTCCGCAGCTGAGGCTGCGACCGCCGACGGCGAACAGGTTCGCCGCCTGGAGCGTCGCCTGGCCCGGGTCCAGCGGGAGAACGAGATCCTCGAGACCATGATCGAGGAAAAGACCCGGTCGCTGTACCTGGCTCAGGAGCGGCTGCGGAAGGGCAAATTGTTCCTGGAGAACATTCTCGAGAGCATGCAGGCCGCGCTGTTGATCACCGATCATGATGGTTTGATCACTCTGGCGGGTGGCGCCACCTCGGCCCTGACGGGAAGAGACGACGCCGAACTCGTCGGTCGGCCGATCTCGGTGATCCTGCCCTCCAATCGGTCCGACTCGATCGTTGAGGAAGAGCTCATGGCGGAGGGAGGGGCCGCCATTCCGGTGCTCGTGACGAGATCAGAACTCAGCGACGACCAGGGAAACGTGACCGGCACCGTCTACGTGGCCACCGACATCAGTGATCGGAAACGGCTCGAGGTCGAGCTTCGTAACGCCCAGAGACTGGAGTCGATCGGCCAGCTGGCGGCGGGCGTGGCCCACGAGCTCAATACGCCGATTCAATTCGTTGGCGACAGCGTTCGCTTCCTCGGCGACGTGATGCAGGACCTGATGGAGCTCTTGGAGAGTTACGAGGATGTGCGTCAATTCGCGATGGGAATCGATGGGGGGGCCGACATCGTGCAGCGTCTGGACGCAAAGGAAGACGAGATCGACCTCGAGTTCGTGCGGGCCGAGGCGCCCAAGGCCGTGACGAGGACACTCGACGGCCTGGACCGCGTGGCGACAATCGTGAAAGCGCTGAAACAGTTCTCCCATCCCGGGACCGATGACATGGCCCCGGCCGACCTCAACGAGATCGTGCTCAACACGCTCACCGTGGCCAAGAACGAATACAAGTACGTGGCCGAGATCGAGTTCGACGCCGGCGATCTCGGCGATGTCGTCTGCAACCGGGGCGACATCGGGCAGGTACTGATCAACCTCGTTGTTAACGCGGCTCATGCGATCGGAGACCAGGTCGAGGCGACAGGACGGAGGGGTAGGATCTCGATCCGTACCGTAGACGACGACACGGGAGCCGCCATCGAGATCGCCGACACCGGGGGCGGCATCCCCCCGGAGGTCCAGAACCGGGTCTTCGAGCCGTTCTTCACCACCAAGGAGGTCGGCGCAGGGAGCGGCCAAGGGCTGGCCCTCGCCCACAACCTGATCGTCAAGAAACATCAGGGCCGGCTGTGGTTCGACGTCGAGGACGGCATCGGCACGACTTTCCACGTCTGGTTGCCTCGACAGTCGCCTGAGCCGTCATGACGGACGAGGTGTCGGCAGCGCCCCGCCAGCTCGACCCGGCGACCGACTGTCCACCGGCCGTCCTGTTCGTCGATGACGAAAACGAGGTGCTGAACGGCCTGCGCGGTGCGCTCCGTCGTCTCCGGAACACCTACAGCTTCCATTTCGCCTGCGGTGCCGAGGAGGCACTGGCGATTCTCGACCGCGCGGCGATCGACGTGGTGGTGACCGACATGCGGATGCCGGGGATGAACGGCGTCGAGCTTCTTGCCCAGATCAAGACCCGCCACCCGGGGGTCGTCCGCTACGTCCTCTCCGGCGAAGCCCAGCAGGAGCTGGTGGTGCGCGCCGTACCGGTCGCCCATCGGTGGCTCACCAAGCCCTGCGATCGAGAGGACCTGACGGCGGCCCTGGGCGAGGCCGTTCGATTCCGGGCCCTCCTGGCGGATCCGGCGCTGAAACGGGCCGTCTCCAGTACCGGCACCCTTCCTTCACCGCCCCGCCTCTACGGCGAACTCCTCGAGCTCCTGAGCAACGGCGAGGTCCCGGTCGCCGACGTCGCCGATCTGGTCGGGACCGACCCGGCCATCTCGGCCAAGCTTCTCCAGTGGGCCAACTCCGCATTCTCAGGTGGTCAGCGCTGCGACGACCTGCGCACGGCCGTTGTTCGCATCGGCTTCTCGACCATCTCACAGATGGTGCTGGTTGCCGGGGTCTTTCGTCAGCTGGAGCCCAGAGAGGCCATCCCCGGGTTCGATGCCGACCTGCTTGGACACCATGCCGGACTCATCAGTACCATCGCCGGCGAACTGGCTCGGCCCGGAGAGTCCTCGTCGGCCCGGCTCGGCGGGCTGTTCAGCGAGGTCGGCCTGCTCCTCGAGGCCACGTGCCTCCCCGACCGGCTGGGCGAAGCCTACGAACTCGCAACCCGAGCCGACATCACGCTGGTCGAGGCCGAACGGCAACGCTTCGGTCTGGCGTATCCCGATCTCGGCGGTCATCTCCTCTCGGTCTGGGGTCTGCCCACAGGTGTCGCGTTGGCAGCGGCCGAGGCCCACGAGCAACCGTGTCAGCTCGACCGGAGCCACCTTCCGGCCCCGGACGCCGTGAGGGCGGCGCGCCTCGTGGCCCAGCGGTTGCCCCACTCGAAGCGGATCGGGCGGGCCCATCTCGATCGCCCCGATGACGAGCTCAAAACCGCCGTCGATGGCTGGACACAGACGGTCATCTCCTCCGGGTCCGGGCATGAGTGACAAGCCACGTCTACTCTGCGTCGACGACGAGCCGGATCTCCTCAGCGGCCTCACGCTGAACCTGAGGAAGCGTTTCGCGGTGACGACCGCCGAGTCCGGCGGCGAGGCACTGGCCCTGTTCGACGCAGCCGGTGACATATCGCCATTCGACGTCGTACTCTCCGACATGCGGATGCCGGAGATGAACGGGGCCGAGCTGCTCACCACCCTCCGCCTTCGGTACCCCGACATGCCGCGGCTCCTGCTGTCAGGCCAGTCCGACCTCGACTCCGCACTCGCCGCAATCAACGACGCCAAGGTCTTCCGCTTCCTCACCAAGCCGTGCCCGCCGGAAACGATCATCGAGAGTCTCGACGAGGCGCTGGAGCAGGCGCGCCTGCGGACCGTCGAGCGCGACCTCCTGGACCACACCCTGAAGGGCACCGTTTCGCTGCTGACCGATGTGCTCGGCTTGGTCAGCGCCGGCGCTTACAGCCGCACCATGCGGCTCAAGGACATCGTGCGCGGCCTCTGTTTCGCCCTGGATCGACCCGTGCCATGGGATCTCGATCTGGCGACAATGCTGTCCCAGATCGGAGTCGTCGTGCTACCTCCGGGCCACGATGACGAACAGGTTGGAGACATCGACCACCGCCACGCCGAGTTGGCATGCGAGCTTCTCTCCAACGTGCCCCGGATGGAGACGGTGGTCGACATGATCGGGCGGCAACTCGATCCAGGACCATGTTGCACCGGCCACGACCCGGCGGACTGGTCGAGCGAGGACCTGAGCCGGGAGATCCTACGGGTCGCCGTCCTGTTCGACCGGCTCGTGGCGAACGGACAGACGAGGGCCGAGGCCCACAAGACGCTGAAGACCGGTGGGACTCCGCCGCCGGCGTTCCTGCTGGACGCCCTCAGCCGCGTCCGGCCCAGTACCGAGACGATGGTCGAGGTCGCTGCCACCGTCGACCAGCTGGCTGCCGGAATGGAGCTGACCGGCGACCTGTGGCTCGCCAACGGATCGAAGCTGGCCAGGGCCGGAACGACCCTGACGTCGGCCCTCATCGGCCGGATTCGGGCATTCGCCGACAGCGTTGGCGTCACCGAGCCCGTCCACGTGCTTGCCCCCTCGTCGGCCGCAACCATGGTGGCGAGGCGATGAGCCCGCGGGTCCTCTTCGTGGATGATGACCGACACATAACCGAGTCGCTACGGGTGGCTCTCCGATCGGAGCCCTTCACCGTGCTCACCGCCAACTCCGCCGAGGCCGGTCTCGAGATGCTCCGCAGCCAAACGATCGACGTGATCGTATCCGATGAGCGCATGCCCGGCCTCAACGGGGCGGCGTTCCTTGCCCTGGTCAAAGCCGAGTTCCCCACCGTCGGTCGGATCATCCTGACCGGTCAGGCCACGGTCGAGGCGACCATCTCGGCCGTCAACGATGCCCGGGTGTTCCGAGTGCTAACCAAGCCGTGCCCGGTACCCGAGCTCGTGTCCTGCCTCCATGCCGCGATGGCCGCCCAACGGGTCTCCGGCGACGATTTCGGCGGGTTTGACTTCGACGTGGCCACCCAGCGGCTCGATGCCGCCCTCGCAACCATGCGGATGGTGTATCAGCCGATCTTCTCGCTCCGGGACGGTACGATCTACGCCTACGAAGCGCTGCTGAGATCCGGCCACGAGAGCCTTCGATCCCCGCCTGAACTCATCGACGCGGCCTGCGCCCTGAACCGGGCCGCCGACCTCGATCACCAGGTCTGCCGCCTCGTGGCTATCGACGCAGCCACACTGCCCGCGGGCGCCCTCGTCTTCGTGAACCTCCTACCCCAGTCGTTGGGTGACGGCCGGCTGAAGGAGGGGCTCGACCATCTCGCACCCTACGCGGCACGGGTGGCCCTGGAGATCACGGAACGGGCCCAAGTCGACCCCGACCTCGATCTCGACACCGAGCTGGCCAACCTCCGATCCCGTGGCTTCCGTATTGCGCTCGACGACCTCGGCGCCGGCTACGCCGGGTTGACCAGCTTCGCCGCCCTCCGTCCCGACATCGTGAAGTTCGACGTCGACCTGGTGCGCGGCATTCACCGCGCCGAGACCTCGAGCAGGCTCGTCGCTTCGATCATCGATGTCTGCCACGACGTGGGGGTGCTCACGGTGGGTGAAGGGGTCGAGACCAGGGATGAGCTTCTCCATCTCCAGGGACTCCGTTGCGACCTGGTCCAGGGTTTCGGGCTGGCCCGTCCGCAACCTCCGTGGCTCGATGTCTCCATAACCTGAAGTCTCGAGACGGGGCTCAGGTGACTCCGCCAACTGTGATCATCTCGTCAGGCTCGCGTTGGCGAGACCGGCGACCGGGTGAACCATCGAGTGAAAGGCTCCAGTGGTGGTACGGCAGCTAGCGTCGCTTTTCGACGAGACGGGGCACGTCGTCGGTCCCAATCTCGACGATCGCCACATCGTTCACCCCGTCCACCCAGTACTCCACCGGCACCATGGCCTGGAAGAGGACACGGTCATCGTCGTCTTCCAGGAAACTGCGGGTGAGCGCCCCGACCCTGCCGTTCACCACGATCGCAAGCAGCTCGGTGCCGTCGACCGTGCCGACGAGTTCGCCGGTGACGCGAGCCGGGAGCACACCATCGTCGAGATCGATCGCCCTGTAGAGTTCGGCCTGATCGAGCCGGGCGGAGTAGGGCGATGTCTCGAGAGCGGTTACGTCGAGCTCGTCGCCCAGGAGATCGGGGCTCGACGGCGGACGGAGGGGCCAGGGATCGCCGGTCGGGAACCAGCGCTCGAGCCGGGCGGCGACCTCGAGGCGCTCGTGCCCGTCGACACCGTAGGTCGCCGACCCTTTCGGGCCACTCGTCGTGCTCTCGACGCGGTCCGGGTCGGGGCCGAGCAGCGAGACACCGTCGGTCTCCCAGGGAAGCGTGGTTCCCAGGATCTCGGCCACCGTGGGGGCGATGTCGGTGGTGTGGGCCCGACGATCGTCGATCACCCCGGCCGGTCCGCTTGGAGCCTTGACGAACAGGGCCACGGCGGCGATGTCACCGACCGTGTCGTCGGTGATGCGGCGCTGATGAGCCACGTTCTCCGTGATGGCGATGCCGTGATCGGAGACCACCACGATGGCGGTCTCGTCGTAGGTTCCCGCCCGGTCCAGCGCACCGAAAATCTCGCCCAGAGCCGTGTCGGTGTACTCCAACTGCAGGAGCATCCGCTGAGCGGCTTGGGCCAGGAGGAAGTCATCGTCGCCCCAGCCGTTTCCGGAGCGGCCCGGCGCCTTCTTGACCGGGAGCGGATAGCGATGGCCGTCGGGCAGGAACTCCCAGGGATGGTGGGGCATGAGCACGTGCAGGAAGTAGAACGGAGGCTGACCGGACCGCGGCTCGGCGATATCGTCGATCAGTTCTCCGATCGGGCGTGTCGGGTCGGAGCCGGCCGCCTCACGAAACGCGGCGATGCTGTCGAATTCGGCGTTCGCGGCGCCGAAGTCGGCCCAGGCGCCGTCGATCGCCGGCAACGACCCGGTAAGCGGCTCCGGCAGCAGAGCGTGACCGGCCAGTATGCCGACGTCGGTCAGGAGCGGGGTGCTGATGCTGGCGGTGGACTCGCACAGTGATTGGGGGCATAGCTGGGTGATCGTCTCGTGCACGTGGAGATCACGACCGTCTGAGAGCGCCACGAACAGGTTCTCCGGATGGTCGGAGGTGTACGGGGCCTTCGAATCGTCCGGGTCGACACCGGTGAGCATTGCGGGAACCGCGAACTCGGTGGCGTCACTGACCGTCACCGCGTTCGGAAACCAGACGCCGTCGTCGGCCAGACGGGCGAAATTCGGGTACCGATCCCGCCGCATATCGCCGGACGAGTCCACCAGGGCGGCACCGGGAAGCTCGTCGAACACGATCATCAGCACCGGGGTGTTGTTCGAAGGTTGCAGACGGCTGCCAACCCGGGCGCCCGAGACCGACAGAAGCCCGCCCACCGGCGTGGCGAAGAGGAAGATCAGCACCATGATCAGTGGCGCGGGGCTGAGGAACCGCGCAAGCAACCGCACCCCTTCCCACCGCCGAACGGCCCAGAGCGCTCCGAGCCCGACGAGTATCGCCGCGACCATGGCAGCGAGCCAGTGCAAGGGAGTTCGACGAAGGTACAACCAGGCCACCGAGCATGAACTCGCGACGATGAGGATCGTACCCACCATCATGCCGGCTCGTCCCCGGAGGCTCCCGGCAAGCGCAACCACCAGCGGCACGCCGAAGGCCAGCAGCAGAGCCAGGCCCACGATCTCCCAACGAGGGGTGCGGCGTACGACAAAGAACTCGACGTTGCGGCTGAGCAGCTCGAGCACCGGCCAAGAAACGCCGAGGGCGGTGAACGCCACGAGAACGGCGAACCGGTCGCGGCGGGTGACCGGCGAAGCCTCTTCGTTCATCGCAGTGGCGTCAGATGGAACAACCGCCGCGTCTCACACGGCTGTTCCGTGGTGATGGAGAAGTGTTGACCGCAGTATCGACGCAGATCTTCCTCGGTGTAGTCGGCGTGGACCTCGTGGCGCCGTTTGTTGGCCGTCAGCCGTTGGGACATCGGGTCATCGAGGGGCACCCATTCGAGGACGACCTCGGAACCCAACGTCGCCAACCAGTCGATGACCGAGGCCAGCGGCAGATTCGAGCCGATGACGAGGTGGTGGATAACGGCCAGCATCAGGACGAGGTCGGGCGTCCCCCGACCCTCGAGCGGCAAGCGCTCGGCCCCCCGCCAGCCAAGCCCGGGTGACGGGTCGGCCAGGTTCATCACCAGCGGCAACACGTTGCGAGGGCCGTTGGTCTTGAGCCTGCGGTAGGTGTTGTCGACCGTGACCTCATCGGCGTCCATGGCGATCACGACCTCGGCCACGTCAGCCACGGCGGCGGAGAAGTGGCCGTCGTTCGCCCCAAGGTCCCAGACCAGCCGACGATGGCGTTGACCTGCGACCTGGCGAACGAACGCCTCTTTGATCCCCCGCTGGTCGGCCACGTGACCGCAGGAGGCGTAGTCGCTCCACGGGGATGAGGCGGGCGACCATCGGGTCTTCTCCATCACCTTGCGCAGACGGCGAACGTTGCGAACGATCATCTCGGCGTTGAAGCCGGCCGCCGACAGTTCGGAGCGAACGTTGCGGTCGTCGCTCCTGTCCGCCGTGGATCGGTCGGCCCGGGCCTGGAGTGCGACGTCGAGGAGAACGCCCGGTTTGAAGGTGCGGCCGGATCGCAGGAAGGCCCGGGCGGTGGCTGGCGGGATGCCGTCGAGCGATCCACGAAGCAGCGGCTGGAAGGGCACGTCGGCATGGGCCCGGAGAAGCAGGGGATAGAGGAACTGCTGACAGAACTGGCGGTAGCCGAGCCACGGTTCGCCCGTCTCGTAGCGGCTGAACGATCCGACATCGACGAAGACCGGCGACAGGTCGACGAACTGGATGTTGTAGGGAGTGGCGTCCTTCATCGTCAGACCCGCTCCAAGCGCCTCCTCCAGGAGATCGAGGTGAAGAAGCGCGGCGTCACGCAGCATGGAGAACGACCACTCGTACGGATGGCTCCAGAACGGAATCCGCTGATGTTTGAGGTAGGTCGAGCCGTCATCGACCAGCTCCTCGGTGGCGACGAGCCGACCGTCGGCCATCCAGTCGGTGAAGCAGGCTGACTCACGGAGCGCGTGCCAGCCTTCGAGACCCTCCGGCGACAGGGTTCGGTAGACGTCGCCGTCGGCATGGAAAACTCGACTCAACGGGTCGCGGAACGAGGCGGGATCGTAGGATCCCCCGAGGGGCGCCGCGGCAACCACGGGTCAGGACTCGGTGACTTCTTCCACCGGGCGTTCGGAAACCGGGATCGCCCGCTCCGACTTGCCTCTCGACGGCAGGAATCGACGTCCCGCCGTCTTGAAGAAGACCGCCAACCCGGCCGCTCCACCGAGAACGGTCTGGAGGATGAGGCTGCCGGTTCCGGCGTCCAGGTATCCAACCATCATGTATCCAACGATCATCGTTCAAGCCCTTCGCATGGCCATGGTATGCGTGCCCATCGTACAACCGGTGGTCGCCGGTTGATCGTCGCCTCGGGTGATCGGCGCCGTTGAGCGGGGGTTCCGGCGCCCTTGCGGTTCCGACCTTCGACCCTACGCTGAACCGGCGGATGGGAGGATGGTCGACTCAGTGAGAACGGTTTCGACTAGCGCTTCGATCGTCTGCCGCCGTCGCCGGTTCATCGCGCTCGTTGCGTTGCTGGCGGTCGTCCTGACACTGGCATCCTGCGGTTCCGAGGACGCCTCCGACTCCACGTTCCCGGCCGATTCGGTCTCTTCGACGGAGGGTACGGTTGCTGCGACAGCGGGCAGCGAAACGCCGGAGCCGATGACGGTCGAGGGCATCGTCGGATCGGTACAAGCCAGACTCGACGCCGAGTTCGCCGCTTCCGAACACCCGGAAGGCGTCCTCGGACCGATCGAGTTGCAGTGCCGCGACTCCGGACCCGTCGAACCGGGCGACGTGTTCGCCTGCGTCGGCATGCCTCGAACCGAACCGGACTTCCCCCTCGACCCCGTCGGCGTCGTCTTCTACGTCATCGACGAAGCGGGCACGACCTACTCGGTCGACGGGACCGATCTGCCCGACTCGACTGCCGCCCTGCAGGCGATGTACGAGACCGCGCCGAAAGGTCTTTTCTGCCGTGACCTCCTCGACGATGACGCTGACACCCACCTCTTCACCGCTGCGGGACGGCCGCCGATCGACGGTTTCTTCTGGTCGCTGGTCTACTGGTCACTGGAGGGGAAACCGGAGCGTATGGACGCCGACGGCAACGGCATACCATGCGAAACCCTCTACGATCCGGCTGTCGTCTCCACCGTGATGGCCGGGAACTGAGCACCCGCCCGATCGACCTTGGGCCAGCGGTTCATGGGCAGGGACGGCCCAGATAGCGGGTGCATTCGTCGTTGGTCATGGGGCGGGTCACGGTCCCTCGGGCGATGGTTGCCAGTTCGGCCACATCGAACGTATGGGCGGTCACATGGCCGAGATCGTGCACGTAGACCCACGGTTCGGTGGGATGGAAGGCGATGGTGCGGACCTCGGTGGTGCCACCGAACTCACCCACCGGCTCACCGGTGTCCAACCGCCACAGCTTGGCCGGTTCGTCCCAGGCGTTGGTGGCCAGCAGCCGACCGTCGGGACTGATCTCCGTCTGGATGATCAGGTTGTCGTGGGCCTCGATGGAGCGGATCATCGCCTCGTCCCAGTCGACACCGGCCAGGATCTTGTCCGCGTCGTAGACCACGACGGTTCCGTCGAGGACGAATCTTCCGACCCGAGAGCTCCCACTGCCACCTCGTTCTCGGTGGCGTACGCCACTTGGCTTGCGTCGGGCGAGAACGTCAGCGTCAGGGGCACGATCGACAGGTTCCCGATGGTGGCGACGACCTCGCCGGGTTCGCCGTCACGCTCAGCGTCGTCGAGGGCGGCGTCGCTGATCGGGTCGGACCCCTCCCCCCTCTCCAGAGCGATCACCTTGATGATTGGATCGGGCCCGGCGGCAAGGTAGATCAGACGACCGCCGTCGGAGGCGAAATCGGGTACACAGTCGAGGGCGTCGGGCAGGGACAGAACCGTCCGTCCGGTCTCCAAGTCGATCACATCCATAACCCCCGGGCTTCGAGCTTCGGTGTCGGGGAGGCTGGAGAGCCGGGCCAGATACCGCCCGGTCGGGTCGACGGCGATCGGGATCAGCACCCAATCGGGGACATCAAGACGGGTGATGGTGTCGGTTGTGGCGGCTTCGAACCGGTCGTCGGCGGTTCCGAGCGTCACCCGCCTGACCTCCACCCGGTTGGTGTCGTCGGTCGTTCCGTCGTCGACGAAGGCCATGACCACCAGGCGTTCCGGACCGGTGAAGCGGGCGCTGAAGACGCTCCCGGCCGGTTGGGCGATGGTGCCGAGTAGCGTCATGGTGGCAGGGTCCCAGACCGCCATCCCGTCCGACGGCTCCTCGGCCTGAGTCACCATCATCGAACCGGTCGGGTCGAGATCGACAAAGACTCCGTCGGGCACGTGACCCAGCACCTTGTTGTTGGCCAGGGCCCGACGCAACACATCGACCGCCCCGACCGGGGCCTGCTCGGGTCGACCGAAGGCGTCGATGGCCTCGGACGTCAACAGGATGGCCAGCTCGGGGTCAACAGAGATGTTCCTATCGGCCTCCAGGATCAGACCCCGGGCCTCGGCCCGGGCCGCCTCCCGCTGCGCCGCGCCCCGCTGAATCCACGCCGCCCCGGCCAGCACCGAAGCGACCACTGCGGCCGCGGCGAACGACCAGGTGAGGTTCCGGCGACGGCGGCGCCGTTCGTCGTCCCGGCGGTCGCGCTGCTCTGCGGCTCGGGCGATGAACCGATGATCGTCATCGGTCACCGCGATGTCGGGGTCGGCGACACATCCCTCGAACTGGACCAGGCGACCACCGGCCGGGAGGGCGTCGTCGGGTCGACCGGCATCGTCCCATTCCTGGCGGGCGAGCTGCAGTCGATGACGGAAAGCCAGCGCGTCGCGGCGTTCGGCGATCCAGTGGGCGAGCTGCCGCCACTCCCGCAGCACGGCCTCGTGAGCCACCTCGACGGTCGGGCTGTGGGTGGACGGCTCATGGTCGAAGGTCACCAACCGGGCCCCACTGAACCGGTTCAGCACCTGGGTGAGCAGGGCGGGGTCGAACCCCATGTTCTCCAATTCCGGGCGGGTGACCCGCCGCCGCACGTCGTCGGCCTCGCGGGTCACGGTGACCAGGCTAAGGAACAGCTGACGGGCCACCTCCCGCGCCTCGGGGCCGAGTTCACCGTATATGGTTGCGGCCCGTTGGCCGATGGAACCACTGACTCCGCCCTGGGCCCGGTAGTCACAGAGGGTGATCCGGCCCGACGTCGACGCCTGGGTCAGCTCGGTCATCGTGAACTGCAGGAGGGGCAGGGCGGCCGGGCGGCCCTCGAGGTCGGCCACGATCTGACTGGTCAGGCCGGGTTCGAGCTGGAGTCCACGTTGGCGGCCGGCTGCTCGATGGCCCGGGCCAGGCGGTGGGCGTCGGGTACGGCCACGGCCAGGGTGGCAGAACGGATCAGCGGGCCGAGCCGGTGGTCGGCCAGCGGTCGGTGGAAGAAATCGGCCCGCAGGGTGGCCACCACCCTGATCGGGTTGTCACCGGCCGGGTTGTCGACGGCGGAGATCAGGGCGTCGACCACCGCCCGCTCGGTGTCGGTGTCGGCCAGCAGGTACAGCTCCTCGAATTGATCGATGACCACCAACCGATCGTCAGGGGTGGTGCGGGAAGCGGGTTGGTCCAGCGCAGCGCCCACCGCGGCGTGGGGGTCGGCACCGGGGTTGACGACGGTGACCGGCCCAGTGGACCGAACCGGGAATGGAGTCGTCGGCCAGGGCCGGCAACAGACCGGCCCGTACCAGCGACGACTTTCCCGACCCAGACGGTCCGACCACCAGGACGAACCGGTGAGCGTGAACCAGTTTGACCAGCTCGTCGGTCTCGTCGTCACGACCGTGGAAGTCCTGCGCGTCGGCGGCGTCGAAGGCGGCCAAGCCCTTGTACGGGTTTCGTCCCGGCGGGCCCGGCAACACCGCTCCGTCCTCACCCGACGGGCCGGACTGAAGCAGCAGGGACGGGTCGTGGATGAGGATCCGGTGCTCCGTGGCCTGGAGTGCCGGTGATGGCTCCACTCCCAGCTCGTCCAGCAGGAGCCGTCGAACGTCCTGGTACAGGTTGAGGGCGGCGACCTGTCGCCCCTGCCGGTACAGGACCAGCATGTGGGCGGCCCGCAGCCCTTCGTGGAACGGATGGTCGGCGATGAGGCGTTCGAGACGTTCGGCGGCCCGGGTGTTATGGCCGAGGGCCAGTTCGGCCTCGATCTCCAGATCCAGTGCGCCGAAACGGAGATGGTCGAGCCGCTTCTTCTCCTGCTCGAGCGCCACCAGGTCGGGTAGGTCGGCATAGGGGTGTCCCCGCCACAGGTCCAGCGCCTGAGCGAGCAGATCGGCGGCACGAGCGGCGTCGGTCTCGACCACGTCGCGGGCCTGACCGACGAGCGCTTCGAAGGCGACGGCATCGACGGTGTCGGTCTCGGTGATCAGCCGGTAGCCGTCGCCGTTGCGTTCGATGGTCAGCCCGACGTCGGAGCGGAGATGGGAG
>JAOTVU010000120.1 GCA_029863385.1 Acidimicrobiia bacterium | reverse complement strand
AACGCACGGTCACCACCGACGACGGCGTGATCGTCAACGCGGCCGATGAACCGATCGGCCTGGCCGGCGTGATGGGCGGTGCCTCGACCGAGATCACCGACGCCACCACCTCGGTGGTGGTCGAGGCCGCCGTCTGGGATCGAATGACGATCGCCCACACCTCACGCCGCCTCGGGCTCCGTTCCGAGGCCTCGACCCGCTTCGAGCGCGGCGTCGACCCCTACGGCGTCGAGCGGGCGCTCGATCGCTTCGCCGAACTGGCCGTCGAGATCTGCGGGGCCAAGGTCTCGGCCGGGGTCGTCGTGGCCGAGGGCACGCACAAGACGGCAGCTCCGGTCGAGGTTCGCACCGACCGGGTCAACGCGATCCTGAACACCTCGTTGTCGACCGACGAGATCGCCAGGCTCCTCGAGCCGATCGGCTACACCTCCGAACCGGTGCCCGGCACCGACGATCGTCTCACGGTGAGCATCCCAACCTGGCGGCCCGACTCCACCCTCGAGATCGACGTGATCGAGGAGGTCGGACGTCATCACGGCTACGACAAGTCGCGATTGAGGGTGCCCGTCCCGATCCAGGTCGGTCGACTCACACCCGCTCAGATCGGCCGTCGTCGTATCCGACGGGCGCTGCTGGGTGCCGGTTTCTCCGAAGCCATGCCGATGCCGTTCCTGGCCCCCGACGATCTCAGTCGGGCCGGCGTCGACGATTCCGCGCTGACCCTGGCCAACCCCCTGGTGGCGGAGGAGTCGGTGTTGCGCACCTCGTTGCTGCCGGGTCTGCTCAAAGCCGTGGTTCGCAACCAGTCGCACCGTAGCGGGCCGGTCGCCTTGTACGAGTTGGGTCGGGTCTACCATCCCGCCGACGGTGAGTTGCCCGACGAATACGACCAGGTGGCCGCGATCGAGTCCGGTTTCGACCCCTCCGCCGGGCGCGGGGCGACCGCCGCCGAGGCCGCCGTCCGGGCGCTCTACCGTCTGGCCGCCGAGCTCGGTTTGACCAACCTGGCCATCGCCAACGCCGAGGTGCCGGGCCTCCATCCGACGAGGGGAGCCACCGTCCAGTTTCGGGGTCGGGTCATCGGGGTGGTCGGCGAGGTCGATCCTCGGGTGCTCGACAACTACGAGATCGACGGGCGGGCGGCATGGTTCGAGTTGCAGGTCGATCCGATGCTGGCCGCCCTCGGCTCGGTGGCAACCTACCGGCCGATCTCGCTCTACCCGTCGAGCGACATCGATCTGGCCTTCATCGTTGATGACGAGGTCCCGGCCACGCTGGTGGCCCGCACGCTGTCGAAGGCCGGCGGTGATCTGTTGCAGTCGGTGGAGCTGTTCGACGTGTTCCGATCGGAGCAGTTGGGGGAGGGGCGCCGGTCGATTGCCTACCGGCTTCGCCTCCAGGCCGCCGATCGCACCCTGACCGACGCCGAGGTGGCCGAGGTCCGCCAACGGTGCATCGACGCGGTCGCGAAATCCAACGGCGGTCAGCTACGTTGAGACGATGACTGCGACCGATTCCGCTGCCACCGACTCCGCGTCCGAATCCAACGCCGACCTGACCGCGGCGAACGTCACCTGGGACCTCGAAACCCTTCTGGATGGAGTCGACACGCCCGACGCCCTGCTCGAGGAGGCCGATGCGCTGGCGTCCGAACTGGAGGTCCACCGGGGCTCGGTGGCGACGATGGACGCGGCGGCCATGGTCGATCTGATGCAGACCATGGCCCGAATCGCCGAACTGGTCAGTCGAGCCGGCCACTACGGCGGGCTCAAGTTCGCCGAGAACACCCAGGACGCCGCGACGGCGGCGCTGATGCAGCGCCTCGAGGAACGGTCGACGGCCATCGGGTCCAAGCTGATGTTCGTCGAGCTCGAATTCGCTGCGGCCGACGACGAGCACGCGGCAGCGGTTCTCGCCGACGAGCGCCTGGGATTCTGCCGCCATCATCTGGAGAACACCCGCCGGAATCGTCCCTACCTGCTCACCGAGCCGGAGGAGGCGATCCTCCTCGAGACATCGGTCTCCGGGCCCTCAGCGTGGGTCCGGCTGTTCTCGGAGCTGACGTCGGTGATCGACGTCGACGCGACCTGGAGCGTCGACGCGGAAGATACCGACGGCCCGGACGACGGCGGGAAGGTCGAGACCGTGGGTCTCGAACAGGGCCTCTCCATGTTGCAGCATCCGAGCCGTGAGACGCGGGCCGCAGCGGCTCAGGCGGTGACCGACGGCCTGGCTCCGGGGCTGAGAACCCGGGCGTTCGTCTACAACACGCTGCTGCTCGACAAGTCGATCCGCGATCGTCTCCGTAGCTATCCAAGGTGGATCACGAGCCGCAACGTCTCCAACGAGGCCAGCGACGAATCGGTTGAGGCGCTTGTCGAAGCGGTGGTGAGCCGCTATGACATCCCGCAGCGCTGGTACCGCTTGAAGGCCAGGGCGATGGGCGTCGACAAGCTGTCCGACTACGACCGCATGGCCCCGATGGCCGACACCTCGCAGGAGGTTGGATGGTCCGAAGCAACGGCCATCGTGCGCGATTCCTATCGATCGTTCTCGCCCGAGCTGGCCGACATCGTCGACCGGTTCATCGATGAGGAGTGGATCGACGCCCCCATTCGTCCCGGCAAACAGCCCGGCGCATTCTGCGCCTACTCGGTCCCGAGCCACCACCCCTACGTCATGCTGAACTGGGCGTCCAAGACCCGGGATGTACTGACGTTGGCCCACGAGCTTGGCCATGGTATCCACGGCTACCTGGCCCGGGAGCAGGGCATCTTCCACCAGTCGACGCCACTGACCCTGGCCGAGACCGCGTCGGTGTTCGGCGAGACCGTCACCAACAACCGGCTGTTGGGCATGATCGACGATCCGGCCGAACGTTTCGCCCTGCTGGCGTCGGTCGTCGACGACTCGGTGGCCACCGTTTTCCGACAGGTGGCCATGAACCGCTTCGAGGATGCCTGTCATACCGAGCGGCGGACAGTGGGAGAGCTGTCGGTCGACCGGTTCGGTGAGCTGTGGATCGACACCCAGACCGACATGATGGGGGACTCGGTCGAACTGACCGACAATTACGCATCCTGGTGGTCCTACATCCCCCACTTCATCGGAAGTCCGGGATACGTCTACGCCTACGCCTACGGCCAGCTCCTGGCCCTGTCGGTCTACGCCCGATACGCCGAACAGGGCGACGAATTCGTACCCGCCTACCTCGATCTGCTCAGGGCCGGCGGTTCGATGTCACCCGAGGATCTCGGCGCAATCGTCGACTGCGACCTGGCCGACCCCTCGTTCTGGGTCGCCGGCCTCGACATCGTCGATCAGCAGCTGGCGAGAACCGAAGAGGCGGCCGAAGCCGCCGGCGTCGTCTGACAGGGCGGGACCGGCCCGACATCGAGATGCGGGTTCGTTCGGCCCACCGTCGCGCCAGTCGGCGAATGCCAAATTCTGATATGCAAGAGTAGATAGACATAATGAAATAGGTGTAATATACTAACTGCATGTTGGTATTGTCCACGCACCCGGGTCCGCCCGACGATTCGCCGTGAGCGCCTACCTGGTTCTGCTCGGCGGTCTGGCTGCACTCCTTGTTGCCGGCCACCTCCTCGTGAGCGGCGCAGTGCTGATCGGGCGCAGGTTCGGTTTGGCCCCGACCGTCATCGGGCTGACCATCGTCGCCGCGGGGACCTCGGCTCCCGAGTTGGCGGTGTTCGCCCGGGCGATACAGGCCGATGACACCGAGTTGGCGGTTGGCAGCGTCGTCGGCTCGAACATCGCCAACGTGCTCCTGGTGCTCGGCCTGGTGGCGGCCCTCGGGACAGTCCGGCTGGCGCTGCAACCAGGAGTCACCTCATGAACCTCAATCCGCCCACCGAAAGTCAACTTCTGATCTTCTGGGTTTCCCTACTGGTCATCCTGGTGGTCGCACGACTCTTCGGTTACCTGATGCAGCGCATCGGTCAACCGGCGGTGGTTGGTGAGCTGGCCGCCGGGCTGGTCCTGGGCCCGTCGATCCTCGGTCGGCTGGCGCCCGGTGTCACCGACTGGCTCTTCCCGCCCGATGACGCTCAGACGGCGATGCTGTTCACCATCGGATGGATCGGTGTGCTCCTGCTCCTTGTCGTCACCGGCTACGAGACCGATCTCGGGCTCATACGCCGCCTGGGACGTGCGGCGGCGCTCGTCTCGACCGGTTCGCTCGTCGTCCCGGCGGCCGCCGGTCTGGCCGTCGGCTGGCTCATACCGACGATGTTCATCGGCGGCGACACCGAACCCTACATCTTCGCCTTGTTCATTGCCGCCGCCCTCTCGATCTCGTCCCTGCCCGTCATCGCCAAGATCCTGTCGGAGATGGGCTTCATGCGGCGGAACTTCGGTCAGGTGACGCTGGCCGCCGGTATGGCCAACGACGCGGTCGGCTGGATCGCGCTCGGCCTGATCGCCGGACTGGCGCAGGCCGGCGGTTTCAAGTGGGACAAGCTCGCCATCACCGTCGGCGGGTTGATCGCCTTCTTCTTCGTGGCCTTCACCATCGGTCAGCGGCTGGTCGACCATTCGCTCCAGCGACTTCGGGCCTCGGGTAACAATCCGATGACCGGTCTCACGATCGTCCTCGTGACCGCCCTGAGCTTCGGTGTGGTGACCCAATGGCTTCACGTCGAGGCCGTGCTGGGGGCGTTCGTGGCCGGTGTCGTCCTCGCCCGATCGCGCTTCTCCGACCATGAACTGATCGCACCGCTGGAGACGATGACGGCGGCGGTGTTCGCCCCGATCTTCTTCGCCACTGCCGGCCTCCGGGTCGACCTCTGGCTTCTGGCCGACGCGGAGACGGCGATCTGGGCCGGCATCGTGCTGCTGGCCGCCTCGGCCTCGAAGTTCTTCGGATCGTTCATCGGGGCCCGACTGTCACGCCTTCCAGCCCGGGAGGGGGCGGCACTCGGGGTCGGTCTGAACGCTCGTGGCGCATTGGAGATCGTGATCGCCGCCGTCGGTCTGTCGTTGGGTGTGCTGAACGATCAGTCCTACACCGTGATCGTGCTCATGGCGATGGCCACGTCGATGCTGGCCCCGCCGGTGCTACGCCGGGTGCTTTGTGACTGGGAGGGGTCGGCCGAAGAGCGTCGGCGGCTCGACCTGGAGAACCAGTTGGCCGGCAACGAGGTGGTCGTCGGCGGTAGGATCCTGATTCCGACCCGGGGGGGGTCTGACATCCCTTCTGGCGGCTCAGATCGCCGACCTGGCCTGGCCGAAGCGGGCCGATGTCACGGTCCTCACGACCGGCGACGATTCGTCGGTCGACCTCGGACCGCTGATCGATGTTCTCGACGAACGGTCGGTGCACCATGAGCATCGAAACATCGACAATCCCGTCGAGGCGATCGTCGAGGAGGCCATGCTGCACTACGACGCCGTTGTCATCGGTGCCGGTCACGGTCTCGACGGTGGCTTCGGGCCGCTCGTCGAGGATGTGCTGAGCCGCTGTCCCATTCCGGTCGTTGTGGTGCGGCCACCGCGTCGTTCGTCCGGCCTGCCGTGGGCCTTCGCCCGCGGTCTCGTGCCGGTCAACGGAGCCCTCTCCTCCCGTCCGGCTCAGGAGGTCGCCGGGTACATCAGCAGCCGGATCGGCACCAGGCTCAGTTTCCTGCACGTATCGGCTGAGCCGGTCAACGTCGTGGAATCCGTGCTCGGCGATCACAGCCCCCACGATCGTCAGGCTCGAAACATTCTCCACGAGGCCGCCGCCCTGGCCACGACGGCCGGTGCCAACTTCAGTGCCATCGTCGAGCACGCCGACAATCCCGCGGGGCAGATCGCGGCATCGGCCGATGAACTCGATGTCGACGTCGTCGTCGTCTCCGGTCGGAGCAGGACCAACGCCGGGCGGTTGTCGCTCGGCCAGACGATTCCGGCCGTCCTTCGATCCATCGACTGCACCATTGTGGCCGTTCTGGTTCCCGAGCCGTCGGTGACGGACGCTACCGAAGCACCGGTCGCGGAACTCCTTCCGGCCGACGAGCCCGTTGGTCCGGACCCGGTACTCGTCCCATAGTCGGAGCACTTTCATGAACACACTGTTGAGCGGAACCCTCGCACCGGAAAAGGCCTATCGGGACAGGTACGATGAATCCATGGCACTGGCCGAGAATCGTGGCATGGCTCACTCCTGGACCTTCCTGACCAACCACGCCCATGTCCTGATTGCCATCGACCGCGATCCCGACGCCCGCCAACGGGACATCGCCGATGCCGTCGGTGTCACGATCGGAGCGGTGCAGAAGATCATCGTCGAACTGGAGCGCAGCGGCTATCTCGAGAGGGAGCGGGTCGGTCGCCGGAACCACTATCGGGTCAACCGCGGCCTGCCCCTGCGACATCCCCTGGAATCGACGCACACCGTGGGCGAACTGCTCCGCACGCTCGACCAATAGCACCACCGTTCGACGTCGGGTCAAGGTGGGTCAAGGTGCGGTCTGGAGCGCCGGTCAGCCGTCGGCGACGTCGTAGCCGGCCTCGTCGATGGCGGCCACGATGGCGTCGCGGTCGCCGCCGGTCACGGTCACGACCTTGGTCTCGAGATCGACGTCGACCGAGGTCACACCCTCGAGCGGGCTCACCTCGGAGGTGATCGCGTCGACGCAGTGTCCGCACGAGATGCCGGGAACACTGAAACGCTGTGCGGGGAGTTGGGACTTGACGTCGGTCACGGTTGATCCTTTCGGAGGGGGGAGCGGCGATAGCCTTTGAAACCTCTCAGACGAAGGCTATTGGACACGACGAACAGCGACGACATGCCCATCGCCCCGGCGGCGATCATCGGATTGAGAACGCCGAGAGCGGCCAAGGGAATGGCGGCGGCATTGTAGGCGAACGCCCAGAACAGGTTGCCTTTGATGGTGGCCAGAGTCCTGCGGGCGAGCGCAATGGCGTCGGCCACGGCTCGCAGATCGCCCGATACGACGGTCAGATCCGAGGCCTCGATGGCAACGTCGGTTCCGGTGCCGATGGCGATGCCGAGGTCGGCCTGGGCCAGTGCCGGGGCGTCGTTGATCCCGTCGCCGACCATGGCCACCCGCTTGCCCTCCGCTTGGAGGCGTTCGATTTCGGCCGCCTTCTGATCGGGCAGGACCCCGGCGATGACCCGGTCGATGCCGACCTGGTCGGCCACGGTCCGGGCCGACGTCGCGTTGTCTCCGGTCAGCAGCGTCACGCTCAGGCCGAGATCGTGGAGGGCGGCGACGGCCTCGGCCGATGTGGCCTTGATCTCATCGGAAACCACGAAGATGGCCTCGGCTCGTGCCCCGCCGGCGGAGCCTCGTCCGGCAAACACCACCGTGGCGCCCCGACCCTCTGCGGCAGCGGCCTTCGCCTCGAGCTCGTCGGGCACCGACTCGAAATGATCTCGTCGACCGACTCGGTAGTCGATGCCGTCGACGACACCGGACACGCCATAGCCCGGTCGGTTGGTGAACCCCTCCACCGGGGGATGGGCGTCCCCGTCGACTTGCATCCCGGCCGGGAACGAGGAAGCAACGGATCGGGCCACCGCAACGGCGATCGGGTGTTCCGAGCGCGATTCGACAGCGGCCGCGCCGCGCCACAGGTCGGCGTCTTCTCGGCCGTCGGCCGTCTCGAATCCTGTGACCACCATTCGACCCTCGGTGACGGTTCCCGTCTTGTCGATGACGGCCACGTCGACCGTGCGCGTGTCCTCGAGGACCTCGCCACCCTTGATGATCACACCGAGCTGGGCGCCCCGACCGGTTCCGACCATGATGCCGAGCGGCGTGGCCAGACCGAGCGCGCAAGGGCAGGCGATGATAAGCACCGCCACCGCCGCCGTGAACGCCGTGTCGAGATCATGGCCCAGGATGAGGCGGACCGTGAGCGTGAGCAGGGCGATGCCGATCGCGGTCGGCACGAAAACGGCGGCCACCCGGTCGGCCAGCCGCTGTACTTCGGCCCGGGATCCCTGGGCCTGATCGACGAGACGGATGATCTGAGACAGGGCGGTGTCGCCGCCGACCCGGGTGGCCTCGACGACCAGCGATCCGTTGGCGTTGACGGTGGCGCCGACGACCTCGTCTCCGACTCCGACGTCCACCGGAACCGGTTCGCCGGTGACCATGGATGTGTCGACGGCGGACGAGCCGTCGACGATCAACCCGTCGGTGGCGATCTTCTCGCCCGGGCGGACCACGAATCGCATTCCGACTGCCAGATCGTCGAGCGGGATCTCCCGACCGTCGGTGAGAAGGGCTGTGCTGGCGCCCAGTTCGGCCAGTGCCCGGATGGCGTCGCCCGAGCGACGTTTGGCGCGGTGTTCGAGCCACTTGCCGAGCAGGATGAGCGCGACGATGACCGCTGCAGTCTCGAAGTAGACCGACCCGTGCTCGCCGGCCATACCGGTCCACGAGCCGTCGGCCAGACGCCGAGCGATCACAACCGTCGACCAGGTCCAGGCGGAGAGCGTGCCCATCGAGACGAGGGTGTCCATGGTGGTGCTCAGATGGCGGAGGTTCTTGACCGCGGCCCGATGGAAGGGCCAACCCGACCAGAACACCACCGGCGTGGTCAGCGCGCCGACAACCCACTCCCAACCGGCGAATCGGAACGGCGGGACCATGGAGATCAACACGATCGGCACGGACAGGACGCCGGCGACGACGAGCCGCCGGTACAGGTCGGCCTGGCGGCGTTCGGCGGCCTCATCGGCCGTTCCGTCGTCGATCAGGTGGTAACCGAGGCCTTCGATCGCCTCGCGGAACTGTGGTCCGCCGACCGAGCCGGTGTGCCGAACCATCGCCCTGCCGGTGGCGAAGTTGACGTTGGCTTCGGTGACGCCCTCGAGCCGGGAGAGCTTCCGCTGAATGCGGTTCGAGCAGGCGGCGCACGTCATCCCGTCGATCAGGAGATCCGAACGAATGGCCGAGTCCGCCGTGGCGGCGGTCGACTCGTCCGCGGGCTGTGTTGTCACAGGAGTTGTCACGACTCCAGTGTAGACGTTCCAGTTGACTGGAAGGTCAAGAGGTGCCCGATGATCGTGCCGTTCCAGCGCCGAGCCGTTCCACCGCCGAACCGTTCGAGTGCGGAGCCGTTCGAGTGCGGGGTCAGTCGGCGGCGGGCGTGATCACCTGGCATCGGTTTGGATCGGTGCAGGTGTTCGGGTCGAGGGTGGCCGCCCGCTCGGCCATGGCCAGGAGCGTCGAGCGGGTCTCCCGCAGCCGTTCGATCTGCGCTTCGACCTCGGCGATGTGGCGCTCGAGGAGCGACCGGGTGTGCCGGCACGACGTGGCACCCGCCTCCTTCAATTCGAGAACCGAGGCGATCTCGGCCAGGGACAGCCCCGAACTCTGCGCGTCCCGAATGAAGGCCAAACGTTCGGCTCCGGCTTCGTCGTAGGCCCGGTAGCCGCTTTCGGTGCGCGACGGCTCGGGCAGAAGACCGATCGATTCGTAGTAGCGGATGGTCTTGGTGGATACGCCGGCCGTCTCGGCCAGCTCCCCGATCTTCATGGTTCTCAGTGTAGGCGCATCAGTGTAAGGGCCTCAGCGTCCGACCGAGGTCCAGAGCCACCTTTGCCGCGATTTCCACCGCCGGGGGGCCGTAGGTGGCCAGAAAGTGGGCGTGCGGGGCGTAGGGCTCGACGTGCAGATCGTGCATCGGCGCAACCGTGGTCTCCCACTGCTCGGCCACCGAATCGGCGGTTCGGCCCCGCTCGTTGACATCACGAACCAGGCGGCGCTGATAGCGAATGTCGCCGGGGCAGTCGAGGTAGACCCGGTAGTCGATCAGGTCACGGATCTCGGCGAAGGCAAAAAGAAGGATCCCCTCGATGACGACGAAGTCCGTGGCCTCGACGATGTCGACGTCGCCGGAGCGGGTGTGGCTGGCGAAGTCGTAGATCGGCACGGTGATCTCCGCGCCACGGCGCAGCGCCGCGAGGTGATCGGTCAGTAGCTCGACGTCGAGCGAGTCGGGTGCGTCGAAGTTGACGGTGGAGCGTTCCTCGGTCGTCAGATGGGCCAGATCGTGGTAATAGGAGTCGAAGCTGAGAACCGCGGTCCGGCCCCAACCGAGCTTCCGGGCCAGCTCGCGGGCCAGCGTTGTCTTACCCGATCCGCTCCCGCCGCAGACGCCGATGATGGTGCTGCCTGAAACCTCGTCCACGGGATCGACATTTTAGCGCCGATGGAGGGCGCCTGGCGAACGCAGTTTGCTCCCGGATGACCGGGCCGGTGGCGACACGGCCAGGGTTTCGCCATTCGTTAGGAATCCGTGTGGCCCCCGTCAGTGTTGATGAATACGTTGAATCAGTGAGCACGATGGTTACGAGTAGCGTTATGACCGTGATGTCCCAGGTCGGTACCAGCACGATCCTCGTCGTCGACGACGAGCCGATGGTCCGCGAGGTCGTGGTTCGCTATCTCCAGGTCGAGAACTACCGGGTGGTCGAGAAGGCCGACGGTGGCGAGGCTCTGGAATGGCTCGAGGCGAATCGGCCCGACCTCGTCGTGCTCGACGTGATGCTGCCCAACGTCGACGGCTTCCACCTGCTCCGTTACATTCGGTCCCGTTGGGATGTGCCGGTCATCATGTTGACCGCTCGGGCCGACGAGACCGATCGAGTGGTCGGACTCGAGCTCGGCGCCGACGACTACGTCGTCAAACCCTTCTCGCCTCGGGAACTGGTCGCCCGGGTGCGCAACGTTCTGCGGCGCAGCTCGGTGTCGGACACCGGTCAGGGTCCGCTGGAGTTCGACGGCCTGGTGATCGACGTCGGCGCCCGCGAGGTCACCACCGATGCGGGGGTGGTCGACCTGACGCCGAAGGAGTTCGACCTGCTGGCCGTGCTGGCCCAGTCGCCCCGCCAGGTGTTCAGCCGCCGCCAGCTCCTGGAACTGGTGTGGGAGTCGGCTCCCGAGTACCAGGATCCGGCCACGGTCACCGTGCATGTGGGCCGCCTCCGGCAGAAGATCGAGTCCGATCCCGGCAATCCCCGGTGGATCACCACCGCCCGGGGTGTCGGCTACCGGTTCGAGCCCTAGTCGGGTATCGGTCGAGGTGTCCGGCCCATGGCATTGAAGTTCGATATGGCCGACCCGTGGCTCATTGCCGCGGTCGGGCTTGCGCTGACGGCCCTGACCGGCCTGGCCGGCGTATTCCTCCAGCGGTTCGCCTCCCGCCTCCCTTCGCTACGGACCCAGGTGCTGGTGATCGCCCTGGCCGCCCTTGCCATCGGCGTCATCGCAGCGGTGAGCCTCGGCCGCCTGATGGTACTGGGTGACGACGCTCTCGGCGCGGTGCTGGCCGTGCTTCTGCTCATCGTTCCTTTCGTGATCGCACTGGTGATCGTGGCCACGAAACCGCTCCGGGCCGCCGCCGCCCGGATCGAATCCACCCTCAACAGCCTGGAGCAGGGCGATCACGGGGCGCGGGCTGCGCTGGACCGTTCCGACGAGTTCGGTCGGGTCGCTCAATCGCTCGACCAGCTCGGTGCCGAACTGCAGGCGCTGGAGACCAGACGGGCCGAGATCGATCGGGATCGGGCCCGCATCGACGCCGAACGGCGTTTCCTGATCTCGAGCATCAGCCATGACCTGCGCACGCCGATCGGCGCGTTGCGGGCCGCTGTCGAGGCGCTGCGCGACGGGATCGCTCCCGACCCCCAACGGTATCTGCGGTCGATGAGTCATGATCTGGAGGCGTTGTCGGTCCTGGTCGACGACCTGTTTCTGTTGTCCCAGCTCGAAGCGGGGCTCCTCGACATCCAACCCGAACCGGTTGACCTGGCGGAACTCGCCGACGAGGCGGCCGAGGCGCTGGCGCCGGTGGCCGACGTGCGGGGGGTGACGATCCGTTTGCGGTCGGATCAGGCGGTGCCGGTGTGGGGCAACGCCGCAGCTCTCGGTCGGGTGCTACGAAACCTGCTCGACAACGCAATCCGTCACACGCCCGACGGGTCGGAGGTAACGATGATCGTCGAGCCAGGCAATCCGGCCTCGGTCAGGGTCATCGACGCCGGTCCCGGCTTTCCCGACGACTTCCGAGCCCGGGCGTTTGACCGCTTTGCCCGAGCCGACGAGAGTCGCAACCGAGCCAAGGGCGGCGCCGGCCTCGGCCTGGCCATCGCCAAGGGCCTGGTCGAGGCTCACGGCGGCTCGATCCGAATCGAGGGCCCACCCGGAGGACGCTTGGCGGTGGCCATCCCCTCCGAACCGAACCCGGCGAGCCGCTGATCGCTGAATCCGCTGGTTCCCGGTTTCCGAGGGTGACCGGTCGAAACCCGTTCACCGCCGGGCCGGCAGAGTCGCTGACAGCCCGCTGGTCGGGCTCTCCGTGAGAACCGCCCGCCAGGAGCTACGGATCGGGTGGGACCTGCGGAAAGCGTAGAGGGGCGCCCCGCAGCGGGGCACCCCTCAGTTGCTTTCACGGAAAATGGTGTCAGCCGTCGAGCGCAGCCTTGCCATTCTTGGCCGAGCCCTGACCGTAGGCCTTGAGCACATACAGACCACCGTTGCGGTCCGATGCGTACACCCACGGCTGATTCGGGATCTTGTACACGCCCCAGATGTTCTGCGCGCCGGCGTTCTGCGCCTCGAAGGCGTCACCGCGCTCGTGATAGCGGCCGACTTCCACTGGGTTGTACGGGTCGCTGACGTCGATCATCAGCAGCCCGTCGGCATACCAGGACACGTACGCGATGCCGTCCTCGACGACGAGGTTGTGACTCGAGTAGGTCCCACCCTCGAGGCAGTCCTCGGTGCCTTCGGTCCCCGGCTCGAGGGCCGAGCATGCCGTATCGAAGGTCGAGGCCAGCACCGCGTTCGCCGGGTCGGTGTAGTCCCAGATACGCAAGCCGCTCCAGCCGTTCCAGAGCGACTGCACACCCTCGACGGTGCCGGCGGGTGCGCCGATCACGAGTTCGCCGGCGTTGGCGGCCCCGGCGAGGGTCAGGCCGTCGGAGTGGCCGACGAACAGGCCGGGGATGGGAACGGGATCGCCGCCCATCGTCACCAGTGCGTCTCCGCGCGCCTCGTCGTTGAACACGACCATGCCCTCGTAGCCTGCGGCATGGCTCACCATCCGGCCCGCGCCTGCGACATTCTCGTTACGGGAGTCGGCAAAACATCGTTGTCGGTGGAGTCTCCTCACCTACCCCTTCCAAGCCTCGACGATTGATGCATAAATATGTAGACAGTTGAATGATTGGGAGTTATGCTGGCCGACGTGCCAGCAGCCCCGTTTCCCATTCCGACGGCCGGCGGCGGGCCCACCTATCGCGTCGGGATCGTCGGCGCCTCAGGCTACACCGGGGCCGAGTTGATGCGCCTCCTTGCCGGTCACCCCAACTTCGAACTCGAGGTGATGACCGGCGACTCCAAGGCCGGCACCGCTGTCGCCGATCTCTATCCGAGTCTGGCTCTGGCCTACCGGGGCCGGTTCTTCGAGGCCTACACCCCCGAGATCGTCGACGGCCTCGACGTGGTTTTCTGCGGGCTGCCCCATGGCGTCAGCATGGGAGTCATCCCCGAGATCATCGACAACGTCGGGGTGGTCGTCGATCTCGGCTCCGACTTCCGGTTGAAGAACCCGCAGCTCTATCCCGACTGGTACGGGGCCGAACATGTCGCCCCCGAATACCTGCCGGAGGCCGCCTATGGTCTACCGGAGCTTTTCCGATCCGACATCGCCGAGGCCCGCCTCATCGCCGCCACCGGCTGCAACGCCGCCACCGCCACGCTCACCCTGGCCCCGCTGCTGGCCGCCGGGTTGGTCGAACCGGATGGCATCATCATCAACCTCATCACCGGTGTCAGCGGGGCGGGGCGGCCGCCCAAGGAGAACACCACGTTCTGCACCGTCGACGAGAACGTCACCGCCTACGGACTGCTCACCCACCGTCACACACCCGAGATCGAGCAGGCCCTGTCGGTGTCGACCGGCCGCGACGTGACCGTGTTGTTCACCCCCCACCTGGCTCCGCTCAACCGCGGTATCCTGGCCAGCTGCTACGGCCGTCCGACCAGATCGCTCGACACCGGGGAGGTGCTGGAAGCCATGGCCGACTACTACCGCGACGAGCCGTTCGTCGTCGTCGACCACCGGAGCCCCTCGACCAAGGCCGTCACCGGATCCAATGCCGTTCATCTGACCGGACGGGTCGACCCTCGCACCGGGCTCGTGATGGGCGTCGGCGTGCTCGACAACCTGATGAAGGGGGCCTCCGGCATGGCGGTACAGTGCGCCAACATCGCCATCGGCCTGCCGGAGACCACCGGACTGTCCACCGTCGGGGTCTACCCGTGACCGCCCCGACCGTCGACCGCGGCTATTCACCCGAGCAGCGGGCCAACGCCCTCATCGAGGCGTTGCCGTACCTGCAGCAGTTCCGCGGTGCCATCATCGTGGTCAAGCTCGGTGGCAACGCCATCATCGACGACGACGTGATGCGGACGTTCGCCACCGACATCGTCATGCTGCGCTCGGTCGGCCTCAAACCGGTGGTCGTTCACGGCGGCGGACCCCAGATCGGTGAACTCCTGGGCCGTCTCGGAAAGCAGACCGAGTTCCGCAACGGCCTGCGGGTCACCGATGCCGAGACCCTCGACGTCGCCCGCATGGTGCTGGTCGGCAAGGTCGGACGCGACATCATCGGGCACATCAACCGGCACGGGGCCTACGCGGTCGGTATGTCGGGCGAGGACGGTCGCCTGATCGTCGCCAGCCAGCAGGATCCAGACCTCGGCCTGGTCGGACGGATCGAGGCCGTCAACCCGCAGATGGTGGAACGGCTGTTGGCCGAGGACCTCATCCCGGTCGTCTCGTCGATCGGGGTGGACACCGGCGGGCAGTCGCTCAACATCAACGCCGACACGGTCGCCGGAGCCCTCGGTGGTGCACTCCGAGCCGAGAAGGTCGTGTACTTGACCGACG
>JAOTVU010000010.1 GCA_029863385.1 Acidimicrobiia bacterium | reverse complement strand
CGTGGAGCACATCACAGAACCGCCGTACCCGACCGGGATCGGGCGACCAGCCGTGGTGGTTCTGCTGCCAGTTGCAGAAGGCGCCGATCAGGCGGTCCGAGGCCGCGAAGTTGTAGCCGTAGTCCTGACCGGCCACGAACTCGGCCAAGGCGTCGACGATGAGCGCCGGTGGCGCCAGGTCCATGTCGGCCACCCAGGCCGCCAGCACCGGCGGCTCGTAGCGACCCCACTTGATGCCGTCGAGCGATCGCAACTCGGCGACCGATCGTTCCTCGGGGCCCCCGGTGCCGTTCCCGCCCGAATAAACTCCTCGTTCCGTCACCGTTGCTCCTGTTCCTCGGCCAACGCCAGCCACTCCTCCTCGGTCGCCTCGAGTTCGGCCACGACCTTGGCGAGATCGGTCCCAAGTGTGGCAAGAAGATCGTGATCCGCGCCAGCCTGAGCCAACTGCTCGGTCAACCCGGCCCGTTGTTTCTCGAGGCGGGCCAGACGTTTCTCGGCCTGGCGAAGCTGGTGACCTATCGTCGAACTCGACCGGCCGCTGCGCCCGCCCCGGCTGTCCGACGACCCCTTCTTCGTCTCGGACGTCTTCGTCGCCGACGTCGTGGCCGCTGTCGTGCCGCCACCCGGTGTGGAGCCGTCGGCGGCGCTTCGAGCGCGGCTGCGAACGGACCGGCCGGTCGACAGCGCCGCCCGACGCTTCGCGTCCCAGGCCCCGAAGCCACCGGGCCAGCGGCGGGCGCTTCCCGATCCGTCGACGATCAGGGCATCGGCCACGACCCGTTCGAGGAAGGCCCGATCGTGGCTGACGGCGACCACGGCGCCGGGCCAGTCGTCGAGAAAATCCTCGAGTGCCCGCAGCGTCTCGAGGTCGAGATCGTTGGTCGGCTCGTCGAGCAGGAGCACGTTGGGTCGCCGAGCCAGCACCTGCATAAGCTGCAGGCGCCGTCGCTCACCGCCGGAGAGGGTCGACACCTGGGCCCACTGGGCGTCGGAGTCGAACCAGAAGGCCTCGAGCAGCCGGGCATCGGTCCAATCGGGTTGACGGTGGGGTCCGGCCACCACCTCCCGCACCCGGGCGTCGGGGTCGAGTTCGGCGCCGAGCTGGCTGTAGTAGGCGATCTGGGCCGTCGTGCCCACCGTGACCGACCCGCTGAGCGGATCCCGGCGGCCGGCCAGCACGTCGAGCAGCGACGTTTTGCCTGCGCCGTTGGGGCCGACGACACCGAGGCGTTCCCGGGGATCGAGGCGGAGGTCGAGATCACCGATGACCGGGCGACCGAGCGGATCGCCCACCGTCACACCGTCGAGCTCGATCACCACGTCCCCGAGACGGGGGGTGCCGAACTCGAGATGCAGGTTCCCGGCCCGGGCGGGGCCCTGAGGGCGCCCGTCGACCAGCGCCACCGCGCGTTCGATACGGGCTTTCGGCTTCGACGTGCGGGCCGGCGCCCCACGCCGCAGCCACGCCAGTTCCTGCCGAGCCAAGTTCCGCCGAACGGCCTCGGCGGCCGCGGCGTCGACCTCCCGCTGCTGTTTGGCTTCAAGGTGGTCAGCGTAGGAGCCGTTGTGGACAAAGGCCCGGCCCCGATCGAGCTCCACCATCCGTGTGGTCAGCGCATCGAGCAGATGCCGATCGTGGGTGACCATCAGGATCCCGCCCTGGTGAGACCGGAGCCGGTGTTGGAGCCACTCGATCGAGTCGAGGTCGAGATGGTTGGTCGGCTCGTCGAGAACGAGGACGTCGCTTTGATGAACAAGCGCCCGGGCCAGCGCCACCCGTTTGCGCTCGCCGCCCGAGAGCTCGTCGGTGGACCGGTCGAGGTGGTTGCCCATCCCGAGCCGGTCGAGCACCGCCTCCCCCTCCCACTCGGCCACTGCGGCCGGGTCGCCGCCGCTCGAAAGGGATTCCGAAGCCTCGAAGCCGGTGGCCACGGCATCACGGACGGTTCCCGCCGGCAGCGGCGCCTCCTGATCGAGCACGGCGATCGTGACGCCCCGTCCCCTGCGTACTTCGCCGGAGTCGGGAACCTGCTGGCCGGCGAGCACCCGCAGCAGGGTCGACTTGCCGGTGCCGTTGATTCCCACGAAGCCGATGCGATCGCCCGAGTTGACGGTGATCGACACATCGCGGAAGAGATCACGGTCGGGCCTGGTGACCGTCAGGCCCACTGCGTCGATCAGAATCACGACTCACAGCGTAATGAGACAGCGCAATGACGCCGCCGTCAACCGAGACGAGGGCACACTGGAGGTCGTGCCTGATCACCTCCCCCCTCTCAAAGCCAAGCCGCCAGGCCTCCTCGTCCGGGTGGCTGGAACCCTGCTCGACGGGGTGGCCGCGGTCACCGACCAGGTCGAACCCTACACCCGCTGGTGGAACGACCGGAACCAGGCTGCGCTCGACGAGGACGGCCCTCTGACCGTGATCGTCGGGGATTCCACTGCGCTCGGCATCGGTGCATCCCATCCCGCCAACGGATACATCGGCCGGCTCCTCGCGACCCTCGACCGGGAGACCACGATGGCGGCCGACACCCCGTGGCGGGCGATCAACCTCGCCCAATCGGGGGCCAAGCTCGACGACGGGCTGAGTCGGCAACTCCCCATGGCGTCGAAGGTGCCCGGCCCCGATCTGGTCATCTGCTGCCTCGGCACCAACGACCTGGTGTGGGGTCTCGACACCAACGGGCTGCGGGGCAAGGCCCGGAGGCTGGTCGAGGGCGTCATCGCCCTGGGTGCCCCCTTCGACCGGACGGTGGCCTGCGCCGTGGCCGGCGGATCGGCCAGGGCCCGCCTCGTCAACCGCACCATTCGATCGGCCGCCGCCGACAACGGTGCGCTGGCCGCCAACCCGTGGAACGAACCCGGCCCGGGACCGTCCGAACGGCTGGCTTCGGACAAGTTCCATCCGAACGATCTCGGCTACACCCTCATGGCCCGGGCACTGGGCCGATCCTTCGGCGTCGAGGCCGGTGACGCCGAGTGGCGACATCTCGCAGTCCCGGTCGAAACGGCCGACACCGACGCCGGTGCCGATCCGGAGTCAGGAAGGTAGGCCGATCGTGCCCGGCATTCTCAGCGAGCCCCTCGACGACAGCGGCGGGCGGCGACGGCCCGAATGGCACCGGCTTCCGGCCGAGAAGGGCTTGACGGTCCGTCATCGCACGACGGGCGTCGTCGGCACCGTCGTCCGGTTCGCTCCGCCGCTGATCCGGCTTCGTGACCACGGCGGACGGGTCCACGACCTGCCGCTGGCCGACGGCGCGTTCTCCGTCGGCGGGAAGACCGTCACCCTGGTGCGACCCCCGACCAGACCGGCGGAGCCGGCGATCAATTTCACGGCGTCGGGGTCCATCGCCCCACCGCGTACCGGCGCCCGGGTCGCCGTCCCGAGCCGGCTGCTCGTGGAAGGCGTACACGACGCCGAGCTCGTCGAGAAGATCTGGGGTGACGATCTCCGCGTGGAGGGCGTGGTGGTTGAACCACTACATGGCGCCGACGATCTGGTCACGGTGATCGACGAGTTCCGGCCCACACCGCAGCGTCGCCTCGGGGTGCTGCTCGACCATCTCATCGATCACACCAAGGAACAGCACCTCGCCAGTGCGGCCTCCCAGGACAACGTGTTGATCCGCGGTCACCACTACGTCGACATCTGGCAGGCCATCCGCCCCCGGACACTGGGATTCGAGGCCTGGCCCGAGGTGCCACGTTCGATGGAGTGGAAGGAGGGCATCCGCCGCTGGATGGGCTTCGGTGGCACCACCGGCGAATTGTGGCGTCATCTCCTCGGCCGGGTCAACGACTACCGCGACCTCGAACCGTCCTTGGTCGGCGCCGTGGAGGAGCTCATCGACTTCGTCGCCCCTCCGCCGACGGATTGAACCAAGCTCAGCCGAGCTGGGTGCTGTGCTTCAGCTCGGTCGGAACCGGTCGCGGTCGCAGACTCCCGGCCTCGCCCAACGCACGAGGCTTCGGGGTGGCGGCCATGAACCACTGAAGCGGATCCACGCTGTCGGCCGATATCGGCGGGCTGAAGAGATAGCCCTGCACCAGGTTCACACCCAGACCCTGTAGTTCCTCGACCTGCTCGAAATGCTCGACGCCTTCGGCCACGATCGACAGATCGAGCGCGGAGGCCATGGCCACTACGGCCTCGACGATGGCCCGGTCCACGTTGGCGCTGTGCATCTCGTCGACGAAAGCCTTGTCGATCTTGATCGTGGAGACCATGTCGAACTGCTTGACGTAGGACAGGGAGGATTGGCCGGTTCCGAAGTCGTCGATGGCGAGGGCGACGCCGAGATCGCGCAGATCGCGCAACACGGTGAGTCCATCCAGGTGATCGACGATCACGTCCTCGGTGATCTCGAGCACGAGTTGGCTTGGATCGATCCCGGACCAGTCGAGGACCTCGGCCACCTGGATGGCCAGTTTCGAATCGACGAGCTGCTGCTCGGCCAGGTTCACCCCCATGCGGACCCGAGAGGCCATCGGCGACAGATGGTTCCACACCGCGGCCTGGGCGCAGGCTTCCCGGAGCACCAGTTCGCCAAGCCGGGCCATCATGCCGGCCTCGGCGGCGATGGGGAGGAACTCGCCGGGTAGGATGATGCCCCGTTCGGGATGTTCCCACCGAACCAGTGCCTCGAAGCCGTAGAGCTGGCGGTTCAAGGTGTCGACGATCGGCTGGTAGTGGACCACGATCTCCTTGCGATCGATGGCCTTGCTGAGAGCCTGTTCGATGTCGAGCCGGTCCCGGGCCTGCTGCCGTTGGGCCTCGTCGAAGACCGCGTAACCCGTCTTGGTTTCTTTGGCCCGGTACATGGCGGCGTCGGCGTCGCTCACCAGCGCATCGGGCTCCCGATTGTCGCCGGCCTTGGCGATGGCCACGCCGATGCTGGTGGAAACGATGTGTTCCTTGCCGTTGAGTGAGATCGGTTCCCGGAACCGCTTGAGGATCTGGCGGGCCGTGGCCACCACGGAATCGCCGTGGAGGAGACCGCGGCAGAGGATGACGAATTCGTCGCCGCCGAGCCGGGCGACGACATCGGTGCTCCGAACGGTCGAGCGGAGCCGATCGGCGACGATCATCAAGAGCTCGTCGCCGGCCTCGTGGCCGAGTGAGTCGTTGATCGCCTTGAACCGGTCGAGGTCGAGGAACAGCACGCCGAGAACCAGATCGTTGGCGGTGGCCTCGATCAGCGATTCGTCGAGCTGGCGAAACAACTCGGACCGATTCAGCAGCCCGGTGAGCGGATCGTGTTTCGCCCGGTGCTCGGCCTCGTCGAAGCGATTCTGGGCGGTCCGGGCGGCCACGGCCAACAACAGACTGCCGATCGATGCTCCGACCGCGCCCATGGCCCCGGTTGTCAGCACATGGACGATCTGGGCCGACGAGAGTTCCCACACGAAATTGAGGCCGCCCGCCCACAGAACCGCCATCAAGACGCCGGAGAAAAGCACAACGGCGGGAGAAGACAGCAGACGGGGCTCACTCACTCCCTTAGCAACGGCATCCCGGTCCGGAAATTGAGGTTTCGTTCGGCTGCGATTGGCGCACCGGACTTATTCCCGACCGGTTTCGGCCGATACCGAAATCGTCGATGCAACTCCAAGGCGCCTCCGACAGGTCGACGCCCGACCGATGACCGATGAGACGCGGTCGAATCGTCGGACCGGCGACCGGTGAAGCCATCGCCCCGATCTCCATTCCGAACCGATCCATCTGGTGAGCATGTCAACCGACTCCCCCGATCTGCCAAACCTTGCGGTGAGTCGTCACGGACTGTTGGCGCAGGCGTTCGAGATCATGGCCGACTCACTGGGTCCGTTCATCGACGAGAAGATGAAGCGGTATTTCGACGACGAACGTTCGTGGAGCGAAGCAGCCGCGAACCGGCTCGGGCGAGCGGCCGAGCACGGGGCGACCGATCCTCTCTTCCAGCTGCTCGTCCTACGCCGCTTCTGGGGTCCGGTCTTCGCCGACTTCTTCGGCCACGATCTCCGGGGTCTGGTCAGCGAACTCATCGAGACCCGCAACCTGTGGGCCCACTTCTCGCTGCCGGAGGAACTCGACACGCTGGATCGGGGGATTCTCGCCATCGAGCGCCTGCTCGCCCCCATCGAACCCGAGGCGACGGCCAAACTCCGGCGGTTGAGGGGCAGGTTGCACGACCCCGGTCGCAGTGCCGCCGACGGTGGTCCCGGCGACACGGGCGATGCTGACAAGGAGGTCGACATCGTGGCGCTCGAGGCCCAGCTGTCGGAAACCGAATCGGTGTTCCAGGATCTCCAGTCCCGATACGGCGACGTCGTCACCGAGCTGGACCGCTCCCGGCGGATCGCCGCGTCCAAACAGATGAGGCTGGTGGCCCTCGAACGGCAGCTGATGGAGATCGAGGGGCGGACCCTGGCGGCCGAAGCCTTCCTGGCGGAGGAGCGGACCACCCGCTACCGCATCGAGTGGTTGTTCGTCGGCCTGCTGGCCACCCTGCTTTTGTTCATGGTGTTGGCCAACGCCTGACCGTCATCGCTACAGTCTGTCCACCGTTGCCCGCAAGTGGGCAGCGCGGGGTTCACAGCAGCGCGGACAGGCGTCCACGCCAACGACACGAAGGAGAGCGTGCATGGAGATGCGGCTCGATGGAAAGGTTGCGGTCATCACCGGAGGATCCCGAGGTATCGGGAAGGGGATCGCGGCCCGGTTCGCCGAGGCCGGAGCGGCGGTGATGATCGTGTCAAGGAAGGCCGAAACACTCGAGCAGGCGGCGGACGAGATCGGCCAAGGCTGCCAGTGGATTTCCGCCAACGTCGGCGACCCCGATGCGGCCGCCGAGGCAGTGGCCGCCACGATCGACCGACTCGGGTCCCTCGACATCCTGGTCAACAACGCCGCCACCAATCCCTACGCCGGTCCGATGATCGACGTCGACCTGCCTCGCTGGGAAAAGACCATTCAGGTCAACGTCACCGCTCCCCTCGTCTGGACCCAGCAGGCGTGGTCTTCGTGGATGTCCGAACACGGCGGCACCGTGGTGAACATCGCGTCGGTTGGCGCCCTTCACACGAGTCGCATCCTGGGCGTCTACGGAATGAGCAAGGCGGCGCTCGTCTACCAGAGTCGCCAGCTCGCCGCGGAACTGGCACCCACGACGCGGGTCAACACGATCCTGCCCGGCCTCATCCGTACCGATTTCGCCCGAGTTTTGTGGGAGGGCGAGCGCGGGGCCGAGGTCGCCGAGTCGTACCCGCTGAGGCGCCTCGGTGAGCCCTCCGACATCGCCAACGCGGCCCTCTACCTGGCCTCGGACGCATCGTCGTGGATGACCGGGCAGGAACTGGTGCTCGACGGCGGCGGAACCGTCGCGTTCGCCGACGGCTGATCCGGCCGCTGCAGGTGCCCTCACCGAGCTGTCAGTTCGCCACTGTGACGGTTCCGCGGAACCGCTTTCGGTGGTGGTCGTTGACGGTCCAGGCAACATCGACCACGTAGTTGGTCGTACCGCTCCCCGGCGCCGGCCTGAGCGTACACGCCGCAGGGGTCGGCCACGTTTCGAGATCGGGTGGCTTCCACGAAGCGTCATGGCCGTTGACAGCAGCGGCGGGGACCCGCGTGCCGTCGGGTCGGGTGATCCGATGGTCGGTGGCGGTGCCGGTGAGGGTCCAGCCTCCTTCGTGAACCAGCCGCCCCACCCCAATCACTGGAGTCTGCCCGCCACCGGTGCTGTGGTTGGTGGCGGTCAACCGCACCGAGGCATCACACCCGTACCGACGGGTCACCCGCTCGGGAGCCGGGCCCCCGTCACCATCGTGGCGGTATGGGTCGGGTCGACCTCGCCGGGATCCCCGTCGGCGGGAACGGTGATAGTGAGATCGATGTCCAACTCGACCTGGCCCGGTTCCGCGGAACCACCCAACAATTCGATTGCGGCGTCAGCCCGCACAGCCGGCCATCCACCGCGTTCCGCAACCCACTCGGCCACCGACCGCTCGGGGACGGCGTCGGGGTCGGGGTCGGAGTTGGCGGCGGCCAGGGTCTGCTCGACCCGGGCGTCGACCGCCGCATCGATCACCTCGGCCACATCAACCGGCACCGCCACACTGATCTCGACCATCCCACCGGCAACTTCTCCAGGCCCCGAGCGACCCGCACATGATCCCGAGCGGTGCGCAGCGACATCCCTCCTTTCACCTCCCAGCGGGAACGATTTGTGGCGCCGGGCAGTTCACTGAATCCATGGATGCTGACCAGCCCTCTCCCGTCGTTTTCTACTGGCGGCCCGGCTGCGGGTTCTGCATGATGCTGCAGCGCGGTCTCGACCGCCACGGCATCGCCTACGAGGCCCGCAACATCTGGGACGACACCGACGCCGCGGCCTACGTTCGGTCGGTCGCCGGCGGCAACGAGACCGTGCCGACGGTCGTCGTCGGCGATACCGCAATGGTGAACCCCACCATCGATCAGGTGCTCGACGCCTTGCCCGCCTGACTCGGCCCTGAGGCGCCAGAGTGGCGACCCGACGACCGTTGTGTTACAACACGACGAACGGGCCGAACGTGGACAACCACCCAACGACGCCTGACGCGTCGCTGCAGGTGAAACCACCGAGGTTCCCGAATCCGCTGTATCAAGCCGGTTTTCATTCATCGGGGCGGCAACGCCCCGGTGAATCACGGTCCCGGAGGGCCGGAAACGGTGTTCGCCTAGGCTTGATTCCCCATTGTCGACGCTTGAGATTGGCGAATCTCGCCGCTACTGTCCTTTGGGCTGGCTCATGCGTGGGGCAGGAGTTACCAGCACCGCCGCTGAAACTGATGGAGCATTCCACCGATTCCTTCATCACCTTCGTTCGTGTGGTGCCTGGAAACCTCCCCATGTCGAGCCGGCACATCCGCCGCACTGAGAAACAAAGGTGAACCATCAATGTCTGACGACAACAACGGTCGTAAGGCCCTTCATGCATATGTGAGTGACGATGCTCATGACCACTGGCACGGCTTCGCCGCCGAACAGGGCGTGAGCGTGAGCGCAATTCTCGAGGCTCTGGCTCCCGAGCTGAACCTCGAGGCGCCGATGAGCCATGAGCAGCTCGGTCAACGACTGAACCTCGTGGTGAAGTCGGCCCGTAAGATCGACGCTCAGCGTCGACGCCGTCGTCGCTGAGCTCCGACTGCGTGAAGCCAGGTAACTAACCGCCCTCGGCTCCGGCAGTCGGAGCCCATCGAAGCACGGGGCGATTTTCTCGGTCGAGGCCTTCTGCAGGCACAACCAGTGTCTGCGGAAGGTACTCCCCGAGACAGCGATGACCGTGGGACATCGTCGGTGGGAATCCGCCATACGGAAACCACTGGACACAATTCGATGGGAGGTCGGCCCGATGGGTCGGCCGGATCCGGTTTTGGACTCAGTTACGACGCTTGTCGAGCAGCCCGGCGGCCTCGGCCAGATCGGTCGAGGAGATGGTCGTGACCGACGCCCGATCGAGATGATCAACCGCCCGATCCTGCGACAATCGCAGCGCCTGCCGGTTGATTGCCTGCTCGAACAAGGTGCGGGCGTACCGCCCGTTCCCGAAACCCGGGCTCCCGGCCAGGGTGAGGAAGATCCGTTCGAGGGTGACCTTGCCGTCGGCGTCGAGCCGGTAGTCGGCATCGTCGGCCATGTTGAGGAAGATCTCGACCAGCTCGGCCGGGGTGTAGTCGGGAAACACGATCTCGCGCGAGAACCGTGACCGCAGGCCGGGATTCGATTGAAGGAACCGTTCCATCAGCTTCGGATAGCCGGCGACGATGACGACCAAACGATTGCGGTGGTCCTCCATCCGTTTGAGGAGCGTCTCGATCGCCTCGGGACCGAAGTCGTTGCGACCGATCCCGTCGGGTGAGAGAGCGTAGGCCTCGTCGATGAACAGGATCCCGTCGAGTGCCTTCTTGACGGCCTTGTTGGTGCGGTTCGCGGTGTGACCGACGTACTGGCCGACGAGTTCGGCCCGGTCGACCTCGACGAGATGACCTTTGCGCAGGAGACCGATCGACTGGTACATCTCGGCCAGCAGCCGGGCGACCGTCGTCTTCCCGGTCCCTGGGTTGCCGAGAAACACCAGATGTTTGCTGGAGCCGACCTCGGCCAGGCCGTGTTCCTTGCGCCGCTCCTGGATCTGAAGGAAGGCGATCTGGGTGCGGACCTGCTCCTTGACGCTGTGGAGGCCGACCAGGCGGTCGAGGTCGCCCTGGATCTCCTCGAGCGACCGCGCTTTGGCCGAAGTCGGGATCGGCAGGTCCTTGAAAACCTCGGGAGTGCGGACGTCGAGACCCCGATCGGCGGCAGCCGAACGGACGGCCTCACCGGCTTCGATCAGCTTCTTTCGGAGATCGTCACGTCCTGGTGGCACCCTGTCAAGGGTAGACGAACCGTATCCCCATGCCCCCGATGGGGTGACGGGCGAATCCACTATCCTGGAAGCCGGCCTCGGGGGCGATTCTGCCGGAACCGTCCACCAATCGAGCCCGAATTCTTGCCATTATCTGTAGTGGACACGACGACCGGGCACGCCTGGATCGGGCGAATCGAACCTCTCGGTTCCTCGATCGCATCAGCCCGGTGGTCCACGGCGGCACGAGGTGGGGGCAGCGGGTTCGTAACCCGAACCTGTCCGCACCAAAGCGGCCTCGACCTGACCCTCAGCCCCCACTCCCAGCCCCTCACCGTCAATCTTTCACTGCACCTCCAGCCCCAGGCCCCGAACGATCGGTGCTCCGGCTGAAAGGATGACATCAGCCTCATGGCACGACGCAAGTCACAACCGAAATCAGGCTCGACGAACGGTTCGAGCGCCATCCAGGGCGGGTTGCTTCCCTTCGCCCGGGAGGTGATCGACGTCCCCGTCGAGGAGGAGCTCGGTCAGTCCTTCCTGGCCTACTCGCTCTCGGTCATCACCGCCCGCGCCATCCCCGACGTTCGCGACGGCCTCAAACCGGTGCAGCGGCGCATCCTGTACTCGATGCTCCAGATGCGGCTCTACCCGGACCGCCCCCACCGCAAGTGCGCCCACGTCGTCGGCGACGTGATGGCCAAGTTCCACCCCCACGGCGATTCGGCGATCTACGACACCCTGGTCCGTATGGGCCAGGACTTCTCCCGCCCGGTCACCCTCATCGACCCCCAGGGCAACTTCGGCAGCCTCGATCACCCTCCCGCCGCCTACCGCTACACCGAGTGCCGGCTCACCGACGCCGCCATCGACCTTCTTGGGGAGATCGACGAGGAGACCGTCGGGTTCAGCGCGACGTATGACGGCGAATCGACCGAGCCCGACTACCTACCCGCCCTGTTGCCGAATCTGCTGGTCAACGGCTCGACCGGCATCGCCGTCGGCATGGCCACCAACATGCCGACCCACAATCTCGGGGAGATCCACGAGGCCATCAAGCTGGTGATGACCAGGCGCCGGCCGAAGCCGACGGTCGACGACCTGATGAAGCTGGTGCCGGGTCCCGACTTCCCATCCGGTGGTCAGATCATCGCGGATGGGGTGCGCGACGCCTACGAGACCGGCCGGGGCACGATCCGCATCCGGGCCAAGGCCGAGATCATCGACGTGACCCGAGCCCGGAAAGGAATCGAGGTCACCGAACTCCCCTACCTGGTCGGGGTCGAGCGGGTCGTTTCGAAGATCAAGGATCTGATCAACGCCAACCGGATCTCCGGCATCTCGGATGTGACCAATCTGTCGGACCGCAAGTCGGGCATGCGGCTGCTGATCGAGTGCAAGACCGGGGTCAACCCCGAACTCCTGCTGGAGAAGCTGTACAAGCTCACCCCACTCGAGGAGACGTTCGGCATCAACAACGTCGTCCTTGTCGACGGTGTGCCGACAACGCTCGGACTCTACGATCTCTGCCGTCATTACATCGAGCATCGACTCGACGTCGTGGTCAAGCGCACCGAGTATCGGCTGCGCAAGGCGTCCGAACGGCTTCATCTGGTCGAGGGCCTGCTCATCGCCATCGACAACATCGACGAGGTGGTGTCGATCATCCGGAACTCGGCCGATGGGGTCGAGGCCCGCACGAAACTGATGGAACGGCTGGGGTTGTCGCAGGTCCAAGCCGAGTACGTTCTCGATCTCCAACTTCGACGCCTCACCGCTCTGTCCTACACCCAGCTCGTCGCGGAGAAGTCCGAGCTGGAGTCCACCATCGCCGATCTGAAGAAGATCCTCGGCTCCGAGCAGCGCCGGCGCACCATCGTGCTGAAGGAGCTGGAGGAGATCGTCGCCAAGTACGGCTGGGAGCGCCGGAGCCAGATCATCACCTCCGATGACATCCCGGAGATCGAGCAACTCCAGGAGCAGGTGCTGGCAGAACTCCCCGACGACCCCTGTGTGGTCAGCCTGACCTCGTCGGGTCTGCTCGGTCGGGAGCCGCAGGGCACGTCCAAGAGCTACAGTCCGTCCCGGCACGACGTACTCGACTCGGTCGTGTTGACCACGCTGCGTCAACCGGTGCTGTCGATCACGGCGGCGGGCAAGCTTCTCTCGACCACGGCGGCCGATGTGCCCGAGGTGGGCGGACGCAGCCGGGGCAAGTCGGCCGGTGAGGTCACCGAGGCCGTCCGAAACGATGCCGTCATCGCCTCGTTCGCCCCGACCGGCGGCGCGGTCATGGTGGTCACCGCCCAGGGCATGGCAAAGCGACTCGACCGGTCGACGCTGGTCGCACTCAAGTCAGGCCGACCGGTCATCAAACTGGCCGGCACCGACCGCGTCGTGGCCGCGTTCGAGGTGGCCGGGGGCGACGAGGTGGTGTTCGTGACCTCCGACGCCCAGACGCTGCGGACCGAAGCCGACGGCATCAGCATGCAGGGCGCGGCGGCCAGGGGCGTGGCCGGGATCAAGCTCAAGGGCAAAGCCAAGGTGGTGGGCGCCGGGGTTGCATCCGACGACACGCTGATCGTGACCGTCACCGACCGGGGTACGGCCAAGGCGACCTCGGCGGCCGAGATCCCGACCAAGGGTCGGGGAACCGGCGGGGTTCGCATCACCAAGTTCCGCGATGAGCACCGGATCGACTACGCCTGGGTCGGCTCGGGCGACCGCATCATGTGCATCGTCGGCCAGGCCGACGCCCCGACCCGCCCCGACAACACACCCGAGCCGCTCAAGGTCAGACCAACCCGTCGCGACGGGGCCAGCTCGTCGACCCCGAAGCGGATTCTGGCCGTCGGCTCGCTCAGGTGGTAGACGATGGCTCCAACCAAGAAAGCATCAGGTAGGCCCGTGACCAGGAAAGCGACCGCAAGCGGTTCGGCGAGGAAGGCGACAGCCGGGAAGGCGACCGCGAACGGGTCGGCGAAGAAGACCACGAAGAAGACCGCCAGGAAGACGACCCGGCTGCGATCGTCGTCGAGTTCCAACGGCTACGACCAGCACCAGATCCAGATCCTCGAGGGTCTGGACGCGGTCCGTAAGCGACCCGGCATGTACATCGGCGGAACCGGCAACGACGGCCTGCATCACCTGGTGTGGGAGATCATCGACAACGCCGTCGACGAGGCCGCCGCCGGGTACGCGTCGAACATCGACGTCACCCTGCACAAGGACGGCTCGATCGAGGTGTCCGATGATGGCCGGGGCATCCCCATCGGGCGCAAGGAGGACGGCCGCACGGCGCTCGAGGTCGTCTTCACCGAATTGCACGCCGGCGGCAAGTTCGGCGGCGGGGCCTACTCATCCTCCGGCGGCCTCCACGGCGTCGGCGCGTCGGTCGTCAACGCCCTGTCGTCGAAGCTGGTGGCCGAGGTCGACCGCGATGGCGCCACGTGGCGCATGGTGTTCCTGGAGCGGGTGCCGGGCAACTATCTGTCGTCGGGCAAGTTCAAGCCGACGAAGAAGCTGGCCCGGGTCCGCACGATCCCGGCCACCCGTTCCGGTAGCCGCATCCGGTTCTGGCCCGACCGGAACCTGTTCGACCCCGACTCCCGGGTCGACTACGAGAAGGTCCGCGATCACGTGGCCCGAGTCTGTTTTCTGGTGCCCGGACTGCACGTCAAACTCGACGACAAACGCAACCCGGGCCAGAAGCCCGAGGAGTTCGTGGCCGCCGGTGGCCTGGCCGACTACGTGGAGTACCTGTCGATCGGCGAGTCGGTCACCGACGTGTTGATGATCCAGAACGAGGCCACCTTCACCGAGAAGGTGCCGGTCGACAACAAGATGACGACCGTGACCCGCCCGTGCACCATCACGGTGGCGGCCCGCTGGGTCAAAGGCTACGACACCACCATCGTCAGCTTCGTCAACACCATTCCCACGCCCAACGGCGGCACCCATGTGGCCGGATTCGAGCGGGCGCTGTCCAAGGTGGCCAACGACGAGCTCCTCACCGACACCCGCAAGCTGAAGAGGTTGGCCAAGTCGGGCAACGACCGGGCCACCCCGACCGACATCCAGGAGGGCCTGGTGGCCGCGGTGAAGGTCACGTTCCCAGAACCCCAGTTCCGGGGTCAGACCAAGCAGGAGCTGGGCACCCCGGCCATCCAGAACCTGGTCTACGAGACCGTCAAGCTCGGCTTCCACGACTGGATCGAAGGAGGCGGCAAGAAGACGCAGATCAACGCGCTGCGAGACAAGATCTCCCAGGCCGTGCTCAACCGGGTGGCCACCAAGCAACAGCTCGATGCCCGGCGCAAGGCGGCCAACCTCGGCTCATCGGGCATGCCGGACAAACTGGCCGACTGTCGCCGCCACGGCCCCGACTCGGAACTGCTGATCGTGGAGGGCAACTCGGCCGCCGGTCCGGCCATCAACGGCCGGGATTCGGAGACCATGGCGGTGCTCCCGCTTCGGGGCAAGGTGGTCAACGCCGGCAAGGCCAGCTTGAAGCAGGTGGTGGAGAACACCGAGGCCCAGGCGCTGATCACGGCCATCGGTGCCGGTTCGGGCCGCGATTTCGACCTCGAATCCTGCCGCTACGGCCGCATCATCATCCTGTGCGACGCCGACGTCGACGGCAGCCATATTCGCTGTCTACTCCTGACGCTGATCCACAAGCACATGCGACCGCTGCTCGACAACGGCATGGTGTATGCAGCTCAGCCTCCGCTGTTCGCCACGAAAGTGAAGGGTGAGATGGTCTACGCGTTCGACGACGCCGAACGGGCGGCGCTGAGCGAGAAGCACAAGATCGGGCTCGACAAGTGGAAGCGTTTCAAGGGTCTCGGTGAGATGAACGTCGACGAGTTGGCGGAGACGACGCTGAATCCGGAGACCCGGGTTCTCAAGCGGATGACGATGGGTGACGCCGAGGCGGCGACCAAGGCGGCAAAACTGTTCGACGTGCTCATGGGCTCCGACGTCGCCACCCGCAAGGACTACATCGTCTCCCACTCGGCCTTCGTCGACGCCGAACTACTCGACATCTGAGTCGCCGGTCCGGAGGACCAGCCATCGCTCAGGAGGCGGTGATGTCGTAACGGTCACCGTAGAACGACACGTAGCCGGCGATCGGCTCCAGCGGGGACATCGGCTCGGGGTAGAACCAGACGGAGTTGGCCAGTTCGTCGGCCGATCCATCGCCGAGGTCGACCGAATAGTAGCCGGCGGTCCCCTTGACCGGGCAGACCGTCGAATGGCCGGTCGGACCGCTCAGTTCCACCTCGACGTCGGACGGGGGAATGTAGGGAACGGGCGGCAGGTCGGTGCCGTTGTAGTGTTCGTGGACCATCACGGCGGACGAGGTGCGGGCCACCACGGTGCCGTTGCGGGTGACGGTCCAGGTCTTGTCGGAAGGTTCGATACGTGCAGTGTGGGCCATGACACACGGAACCACGTCCGGGCGCCCGGGATTCCAGCAACGGCCGATTTTCGGCTCTTCAGGCGAGTGCCAGGAGCTCGGGAAGGGGCTCCAGATGGACCAGTCCCAGATACTGGACCGCCCTGGTCATTGCGACGTAGAGGTGCCGTAGACCGGCATCGGAAGCTGCGATCACACCCGGCTCGACGACCACGACGGCGTCGAACTCGAGCCCTTTGGCCGCCAACGGATCGAGCACGGCCACCGCGTCACGGCCGGGCAGTCCGGCGCCGCCCACTCGATCGCAGGCGATTGCCGCCCGGCCAAGCCAACCGAGGACGTCCTCGACCATCACCTCCGGGGCGATGACGGCCATGCTATACCGTTTGTCGGAAAGGGCGGTCAGGGTGCCGACGACACCGGCGGCCAGGCCGTCGGCGTCGGAGGTGGAGACGACGTTCGGCGCTTCGCCACCGGGACGGACCGATCGAGCCGGAGTCACGGTCGGGGCGGCCTCCACCAGGAGACGGTTGGCGACCTCGAGAATGGCGGCCGGAACCCGGTATCCGACGGTCAGCTCGGTCAGCTGGACCAGCTCCCCCGAACCGTCGTCGGTCGAATCGACCGAACCCACGAGGTGCTCAACCGTTTCCTCCCACGACCTGATGGCACCGACGGTGGTTGCCTGGGCCAGATCGCCGAGCACCGTCATCGAGCCCCGCTCGGCCCGACGACCCAGCATACGCAGGTCCATGGGAGACAGATCCTGGGCCTCGTCGACGATGATGTGGGCGTAGCTGAGCGGCACGCCGTCGCACCGGGCCTCCGCCTCGTCGAGCAACGCCAGATCGGCCGCGGTCCACAGTTCAGCGTCCGCCTTCGTGCCTCGACGGGAAAGTAGCCTCCGCTCCTCGGCCGTGAGCAGTTCGGTCGCCGCCTCGGCCAACCGTCTCGGCGAGGTGTACAGACCCCGGATCACCGTGGCCGGCGTGAGGCGCGGCCACATCTTGTCGACGGCCTTCCTGAAGTCGGTCGAGGCCCGGACACCGGCGGTGAACATCGGTTCGTAGGCCGGTTCGACATCGGGTCGGGCCGCGTACCGGCGCCAACTTTCCGCGATCAGCATCCGACGAAAGACCTCACGCCCATCGTTGACCGCCACCCGCCGATCGAGCACGGTCTTGATCATCGACTCCAGATCAGCGGCCGGAAACCGAACCACCGCCACCCCCGACCGAACCTCCAATCCCTCGGCCGGTGGCGAGATCCGAGCCCTCACCGCTCGCTCCAGAACCAGGGCCATCACCGCTCGACCCTTGAGCGCGGCGACCTCCGGTAAATCGACGCCCCGTACCCGGTACTTGGCCGACAGCAGTCCGACCAGGGTGGTCTGGCGGGCCGAAATCTCGCCCAGCGACGGCAGGACGTCGGCGATATACCGGAGGAACAGCGGGTTCGGACCGATCACGAGCACGTTGGCATCGGCCAGCGCCAACCGGTGCTGGTAGAGGAGGAAGGCCGCCCGATGAAGGCCGACCGCCGTCTTGCCCGTCCCGGGCCCGCCCTGCACCACGAGGAGCTTCTCGATCGGAGCCCGGATGATCACATCCTGCTCCGCCGCGATCGTGGCCACGATGTCGCTCATCTGACCGGAACGGGAGCGGTCGAGCTCCGCCAGCAGTGGATCCGGGATGCCGGAGGCGGCTGCGTTGTCGGGGTCGGTCAGATCCTCGTCGAATATCGCCTCGATCCGCTGATCGGCGACACTGAAACGACGGCGGAAGTCGAGGCCACAAGGGTCGACGGCCGTGGCCCGGTAGTAGGGCGCGGCCACCGGGGCCCGCCAGTCGACGATCACAGGCTTGGCCTCTGCGTCTTCGACATGACGGCGGCCGATGTACCAGCGCTCGGCATCCGAGGTGTCGATCCGCCCGAAACACAGTGGGCCGGCGCCCCGATGAACGGCCTCGACCCGTTTGTCGAGGTGGGCCTTCGTGACCAGGGCGTCGACGGTGTTCTCGTCGTCGACCGATCGCTGCCCGATTCGGGCCATTTCGATCGCCCGGTGCTGCATGGCCGAAAGACACTCGTGGGCGTGGTCCAACAGCGCCTGCTCGCTCACGAGGTCGGGATGGTCGGCATGCTCCGTTTGCTGCTCCGTTTGCTGCGACATCAGTCGGGTCCTCCGGCGCGACAACAGGGCCGCGAGAAATGGCGGCCTTTCACTCTAGACGACCCCGGAGGTCGCGGCACCCGGTCGAAGCACGGGAACCGACGCTACTGCGGGCGAGCATCCTCGATTCGATCGTCGAGTTCGACGATGACGGCATAGTGGTCCGACGGCACGATGGCCGGTCGACCGTCGACCGAGACCGGCTTCGTCCCACCCAGCCTCGCCGACACCGGACTGCAGAACGGCTTGGCCCGAGGCCAGCTGACCAGCACATAATCGAGCCGCCGCCGGGGCCACGAGGCATCAGCGGCGTGCGGGTTGTCCCTCGTCCAGGTGTAGCCGGTCCCCTCACCCACGGCGGCCCAGGCGTCGATGAAGATCAGCTCGGGATGATAACCCGGCTCGAGGCCGGTCAACCGACGCAGCTCCTGCGACTCGGGTGCACCGTTGAGGTCGCCCGTGATGACGACCGGGATCGGTTCGCCACCGTCGTCTGGCCGACGGTGCCGCTCGATGGCGTCGACGATCGCCTGGAGCTGCATCTGCCGGGTGGCGCTGGCATGGTACTGCCAGGTCAGATGGGTGGTGACGAGGAGGCGGGGCGCCGGTTCCCAGTCGATCGCCACGATCAGCGCGGTCCGTGACGTCGGACCGCCGTCGAGATCAGGGAGGGTGACCTGTTCGACGAACCGGAGCGGCCGGCGGCTGAGGATCGCGTTGCCGAAACGTTGCGGTGAGCCGTCCGATCGGCGGGATCGGATCGCATGGAAACCGAGTTCCTCGGCCAGGAGTCGGGCCTGGTCGCCGTCATCGTCATCGGCCCAGACCTCCTGCAGCGTGACGATGTCGGCGTCAGCTCGGCGGATTTCGGCCTCGATCGCCGGCTGCCGCTGCGACCACGACCCGAACTTCCACCAGAGATTCCACGTCAGGACACGCACACCTCCGATGGTGCCACCGTCGACCGGTCCGTGCCGGGATGGCCGACAAACTTGCGGGGAAGATCCGGCTGATGGACCAGCGGACCGGACTCAAGCACAGACCAGACGGTACCGATGCTAGAAGGGTTCCAGTCACCGACGAGCCACGGAGGGCCCCAGCCATGAAGTGCCGCAGCCTCCAGTCGTTCTTTTCGGCCCGGCACTTCGTCAACGCCGCCCACGGACGAACCGCAGCCCGACTGGTCTTGGCGCTCGCCGTGTTCCTGGGAGCCGCGAGCTGGTACATCAGCCACAAGGCCCTCGAAGACTCCATCAATCAGCGATTCGAGTTCCGCACCGATGAGGTCACCACGGCCATCGAGGAGCGAATGGCTACGTACGAGCAGGTTCTGGCCGGCGGTGTTGCCCTGTTCAACGCCAGCCCTACAGTCGATCGAGACCAATGGCGGACGTTCGTCGGATCGCTCGAACTCCAGCAGAACTGGCCCGGGATCCAGGGCATGGGCTTCGCCGTGCCAGTCGAACCCGACGAGGTCTCCGCCCACGAGGCCACCATCCGGGCCGAGGGATTCCCGGACTATCGGATCAATCCGGTCGAACCGGAGCGCGACGAGTACACGGCCGTCGTCTATCTCGAACCGTTCGACCAACGCAACCAACAGTCGTTCGGGTTCGATATGTGGAGCAACGATGTGCGGCGCGAGGCCATGGCGAGAGCGCGGGACACCGGCGAGCCCGCGTCGTCGGGTCTGGTCACCCTGGTCCAGGAGACCGACGAGGATGTCCAGCGCGGCTTCCGGACCTACCTGCCGGTCTACAAGGGCGGTGAGACGCCGCCGACCGTCGAGCAACGCCGGGAGGAGTTCGTCGGCTGGGTCTACGCCCCCTTCCGAATGGGCGATCTCATTGGTGAGGTGGTCGGGGCCCGCAGCGACCTCAACTTCGAGATCTACGACGACGGCGTGTTGACCGCCGACAAGTTGCTCTACGACACCGACGACGAATCGACACTCGAAGGCGGAGACCAGTCCGACCTGCGCCGGCAGACGCCGGTGACGCACGCCGGGCACGACTGGCTGATCGTGTTCACGGCCACCGAGGAGCTGACCGCCGACCTCAACGAGAACCAGCCGACGCTGATCGCCATCGTCGCAATCCTGATCGACGTCCTGCTTTTCTTCGTGATCCGGACACTGACCTCGCTTGAACGGCGGGCGACCCAGATCGCCGAGGGAATCACCGGTGATCTGACGGCGGCGAAGGCCACGCTCGAACGGCGCTCCGCTGAGTTGGAGCACTACACCCGTGAGCTGGAGCGCTCGAACCACGAACTGGCCCAGTTCGCCCACGTTGCCGCCCACGACCTCCAGGAACCTCTGCGCACGATCGGTAACTACTCGCAGCTCGTCGTCGGCCGCTACGGCGACCAACTCGACGACGACGGCAAACGCTGGCTGCAGTTCATGTCCGACGGGGCCCAGCGCATGAGCAACCTCATCCGGTCACTGCTCCAGTATTCCTCGGTCGAGGGTGACCAGGCGCCGTTCCGGCCCGTCGACCTCGATCAGGCGGTCGACAGGGCGCTGCAGGAACTGGCCCGCGTCGTGGAGGAGACCGGTGCTCGGATCGAACGAAGCCCGCTGCCGACGGTCATGGGCGATGAGAACCAGCTGGTCCGTCTGATGCAGAACCTCATCGCCAACGCCATCAAGTACCGGTCCGACGAGCCGCCGATCATCACGATCTCGGGCGCCGAGGTCGGTGCTCACTGCCGAGTAGCCGTGATCGACAACGGCGTCGGCATCAAGCAGGAGTATCACCAACGGATCTTCGAGTTGTTCCGCCGGGTCGGCACAGCGACGGATCCGGCCGGAACCGGCCTGGGGCTCGCCATCTGTCGCCGCATCGTGGAACGGCACGGTGGTTCGATCGGTGTCGATTCGACACCGGGCATAGGCAGCACGTTCCACATCACCCTGCCCCGCCAAGCCACCGTCGCCGCCGGCAACGGGACCGTCGATCGCCCCTCCACCATACGCGGAGCGACCAACCGCGATCTCGCCGATGGATCGAGGACCGGAGGCGGGAACGGCGGCTCGAACGGGGCGACGAACAACGGAGCCGGCACGAACCCGGCCCGACCGATGGAGAAAGTACTTTCACATGACAGTTGAGCGGTCGGTGACCAGCCAGGCGATCCCACACGGTACCCCGGGCGCCATCGGCCGGGCGGCCGAGATCCTGTTGGTCGAGGACAACCCTGCGGACGCGGAGCTCGCCATGATCGGCCTTCGGGACGGCAAGGACATCAGCAACATCCACATCGTGCACGACGGCGAGGAGGCGTGGGAGTTCCTGCGGCGGGAGGGTGACCACGCCGGCGCCCCCCGACCCGACATCGTCCTGCTCGATCTGAACCTGCCCGGCCTGAGCGGCGTTGAGCTTCTCCGGTTCATCAAGGCCGATGAGGATCTCCGATCCATCCCAGTGATCGTGCTCACCACGTCCGACGCCGACCACGACGTGCGGTTCGCCTACGCAGCGCACGCCAATGCCTACATGGTGAAGCCCGTCGACTTCCAGCAGTTCCACCAGCTTCTCGACGGGTTCAAGAAGTACTGGCTGTCGATCGTCTGCCTTCCTCAGACCTGAGCCGGCTGTCCGACTGTCGGAAAGCGGACGGAGAACGTCGATCCCCTCCCCACCTCCGAGGTGACCGAGATCGACCCGCCGTGGGCTTCGACCAACGCCTTGGAGAGGGCGAGGCCGAGACCCGTTCCGGCAATGGCGTTGTCGTAGGAGGTCTGGGCCCGGTAGAAGCGCTTGAAGACGTGGTCGAGATCCTCGGGATGAATACCGATCCCGGTATCGGACACGGAGATCACCACCTCCTTCTCCTCCTGTTCGACCGACAGGGTCACCGTCCCGCCGCCGGGCGTGAACTTGATGGCATTGGTCAGCAGGTTGAGAAGAAGACGTTCGAGCTGATCGAGGCTACCGCGCACGAACACGTCCGGGATCCGATCGGGATGGGCGAGGGTCAATCTCGCGTCCTCGGCGAGTGGACGGATCATGGTTCGAATGCCCTCGAGCAGCGAGATGACCGAGATGTCCTCGATGTCCTGGCCGGAGGCCTGACCCGACTCGACACGAGACAGGATGAGCATCTCGGTCAGAAGCTCCAACAAGCGACGACCGTTGCGCTCGACCACGCCGAGAGCGGCCAGTTGGCTGATCGTCAGCGGCCCCATGTCACCGTCCTGCAGCATCTCGACGTAGCCGAGCATGCTGGCCACCGGGGTTCGCAGCTCGTGCGACAGCGTCTGCTGGTCGTGGCGGGCGGCCTCGGCGGCCAGGGCCAGATCGGTCACGTCCCGTAGGATCACGAGATAGGCGGGACCGCCGTCCCACTCGATCCTCGACGCCGTCGCCTCGATGGCGGAGGAACCGGATTCGACCGAACCGGCATCGATGCGTATGAACCGGTCACGGGCGGCGTACAACATGTCGTCCGAGGAGAACAAGGCGGCCGGGTCGTCGACGAGTTGCAGAGCCGCAGGATTCATCAACTGGCACTGGCGGTTCTCGTCGATGACCATCATCCCGTCCGGGCTGCGGTCGATGAGGCGACGCAACATCAGCTCGTGACGGGCCACCGTGGCGGCCAAGGTGTGACGCTCGACGGCGAAGCGGATTACCCGGACCAGCAACTCACGATAGTTCTCGACGGTCTTCGTCAGATAGTCCTGGGCACCGAGCTGCACAGCCTCGACGGCCATGTCGAGGTCGTCGTCACCGGAGAGGATGACCACCGGTACCGATGGATCTGCCTCGGCCAGTCCCACGTAGGTCTCGAGACCGCTCGAATCGGGCAGACCGAGATCGGAAAGGAGAAGATCGTAACGACCGGCCTGCAACATCGAACAGGCGTCAGCCAGCGTCGTGGCGATGTCGACATCGAACGAAGCCCGCCGGAGGACGGCACCGATGAGCGCCAGGTCATCGGGGTTGTCCTCGACGATCAGAATACGTGAAGATTCGGTGCCGTTGTTCCCGCTCATCGCGAGCGGTCTCCTCGAGGTCGGACGACCGGTGGCGTCGGGAGGCGGATCTCGACGACGGTGCCACAATCGGCCCCGGGGCTCAGGGTCACGGTCCCACCCTGGCTTTCGATGCTTCGTCGAGCGATGGGCAGACCCATGCCACTACCGGGGTTGTCGCCGACCCGATGGACCTGGCGGAAGATCTCGAACGCCCGATCAACCCGATCGGCGCTGATTCCGACGCCGTTGTCGGCGAACCGAAGCACGCTCCAGGGGCCTTCGACCGCGCCGGTGACCCGAACGGTCGGCGCGCGGTCCGCCGCCCGGTAGCGGGCGGCATTGTCGAGGATCTCAACTACGGCGGTGGCGAGGAGATCGTGATCGGCCATGACATCGGGCAGAGGGTCGACGATCATCTCCGGACCATCGAGGCAGCGCACCGCCACTTCCCGGATGATGTCCACCGGATCCGTGGCCACCGCCTCGGCGGTCAGACTGATTCGCATGTACCGGACCAACCGCTCGATCATGCGATCGGCGAGACGGGCCGCCGAGGCGGCCCGGTCGAGGAAGTGGGCGATGTCGGTACCATCTTCGAGCTCCACCCTGGCCAGCTCCAGGAAGCCGCTGGCGGCCCGGAGTCGAGCCCGCACGTCGTGCGACAGCGCATAGGCCATTCCGTCGAACCGATCGGTGACCGTGAGGGACATCGGTGGGGTGCTCATGCGTCCAGTACCACGGTTGAGGCGGTCGCCCGAGCCGCGGTTCCGGGCGAACTGAAACCCTCCCGGTCCGGCTTCTCCCAGGTGGACTCGGTGCGGCGAAGCGCACTGATCAGTCCGTGCGTACGCCAGTAGGCGTGAATCTGTCGGAACCCGAAGATTTCGATGAGTGAGGCGATCGCCACCATGAACAGGTCCCGCGGGTGGGTATAGCGCCGGTACGAGAACTCCTCGATCAGGATGGTGACGGCCGAGAGGACCGTGGCGTAGAGCAGAGCGACGATCGCCACGATGATCGCCATGCTGGTGTTGACCAGGCCGAGGGCGAAACCGAGCAGAACGGCGGCGACGCCGACGAACTCGACGATGGCGCCCAGCAGTTCGAAGAAGAGGTAGTAGGGCAACGCCAGCATGCCGATGCGGCCGTAACGCGGGTTGAAGATCATCCGACGATGGAGCCACAGGACCTCGGCCAGGCCACGGGACCAGCGCCGCCGCTGCTTGGCCAGCTGTTTGAGGGAGTTGGGCACCTCGGTCCAACAGACCGGGTCGGGCAGGAAGGCGAGCCGATACTCGCGGCCGGAGTCGCGCATGTGTTTGTGGACCCGGACGACGAGTTCGGCATCCTCGGCCAGAGCCTCGGGGTCGAGTCCGCCGAGCTCCGACAGCAGCTCACGACGGTAGACGCCGAACGCACCCGAGACGATGATCAACGCCTTCATACGAGACCAGGCCACCCGGCCGAGAAGAAACGACCGGAGGTACTCAACGACTTGAATGCGGGCCGTCCACGTCGTGGGCGCCTTGGCATCCTCCAGGTAGCCGCGGGTCACCGACGACCCGTTGACGGCCCGGATCGTGCCGCCGACCCCGACGGTCCGCTCGGGGTCCCGCAGGTAGGCCCGGGCGACCAGCAGAAGGGCGTCGGGATCGAAGATCGAGTCGGCGTCGGTCATGCAGACAAGCGGCTGTTTGGCCACCGCAAGAGCGGCGTTGACGGCATCCGATCGGGTCCCGGCATTGACTTTCCGCACGACGATCAACCGGCTGTCGACTCTCGACCGGTAGGTCCCCAGGATCGGCGCCAGCACGTTGATCGACTCATCGATCGAGACCTCGCAGGGTTCGAGGTCGAACTCGGCGTCCATCAGCGCGAACGTTCGATCGGTCGAGCCGTCATCGACAACGATGACCTCATGCGACGGATATCGGAGGTTGAGCATGCCGTGCACGCTGTCGATGATGCTCAGTTCCTCGTTGAACGCGGGAACGACGACCGAGATCGACGGTGTCAACGGGTAGGCGAACACCTCATCGAGGCTGATGGGTTGGACCTGCCGTCGGGCCCGGATGACCTCCACACCGCCGGCGACGACGAGAACGAGGAAGATCGAATTGAACAGCAGGAAATAGATGAGGACGAACTGGTCGAACCAGCCGAGCAGGAGCCTGATGATCTCAACCATTGCCGACCGCCAGCACTCGCTCGACCGGTGTGGCCGCGACCTCGGACTCCGGCGTTTCGAACTCGCCCCGCCGTTCCAGCGCGGCGGCCACTGCGGCTCTGAGCTCCGCCGAAGAAGTCTCGGTGTTCAGCTTTCGAAGCGCGTCGGCCGACGTCGGCCCGTCGATTCGATCGATGGCGGCGAGGGCCTCCATCGCCACGTCGTCGTCGAGGAGGGCGAGCTTGGTGAGTGGTTCGACGGCCTCGGCGGCGCCGAGGTGGCCGAGCACATCAGCTGCGCAGCGCCGCACGTCGGACGAGTAGTGGCCGAGTTCCCGGATGAGATTCGGAATGGCCGGACGGCCGAGCCGGAACAGCGCCATCCGAACCAGGTGCTCCGGAACCGATCGTTCCGGTGTCGCCAGCAGAGCGAGCAGAAAACAGGTGGCCGATGGATCACCGAGCCGGCCGACCGATCGGGTGGCCACCTCCCGCACCGTCCGGTTACGGTCACGAAGGAGGGACACAAGATCGGGAAGCGCCCCGGGCGCGCCGGTGGATCCGAGCAGCTGAACGGCCCGGGCCCGGACCGAAGGCCGGCGACTCGAGAGCCGCCTGCGGGCCCGGTCGAGGGCCCCCCGGCGATCGAGCAGAAGCACCAGCCGTTGGCGGTCGGCGCCCCGCAGTTTGCTGATGAGCGCCGCCGCCAGGTCGTCGATCAGCCGGCTGCGGAGACCCTGTTCGGTCTCGAAGAGCGACAGATCCGGTTCGTCCTCCAACAGCATCTCCATCAACCGCGGTCGTATCTCCTCGGCCAGTTCGGCTTCCTGCTGGTTCCGTCGACGTGTCCAGACATGGTGAAAGACCGTGACGCCGATCACCGCTGCGAGCGTGCCGATCAGCACGCCAAGCGTCAGCGCGAGAAGAAGATCCGAACCGCGCATCAGGCCCGACTGTCGCCTGCCACCGCGCGCCGCTCACCTCGCAGCCGCAGCGCATCGATCCTCGTCAGCAGCTCCCGGGGGCTGAAGGGCTTGACGACGTAGTCGTCGGCACCGGCGGCGAACCCTCGCTCGATGGCATCCTCCTGGGCACGGGCGGTGAGAAGCAGAACCGGCACGTCGCGGGTCGCCTCGTCGCTCCGTACCCGTTGGAGTACCTCGAGCCCGTTCATCCGGGGCATCATCCAGTCGAGGATGACGACCGTTGGATCCAGTTGTTGGATGGCGGCCAGACCGGCCTCGCCGTCGACCTCCTCGTGAACGGTGTAACCCGCTGACGTCAGTTTCATTGCGACCATGGCTCGAATGTCCGGGTCATCGTCGACGATCACAGCCACTTGCCGGCTCATCGAACCTCCAGGTTTGAGTGTTCTTTCTCCGACACGATCGGCCGCCACAGCCCGGCGTTTAGCAACATCGACGGTATTGATCAAGCCGTTCGGTCATCGCCCAACGAGTTTCCAGACTCGACTAGGATTTCTGTTTCCGATAGCTCAAGCGGCTTACAGGCACCACCGAGCAACCTCGTTGACGTGACAAAGAGCACAGGTCGAAGTTTTGACCGATCGCTCAGGCCGTGTTTAACCTCGTCGCAGGTAAAGGCCGGGTACAGCCCGCTCGGTCGGCAGTCAAGAACAACGGTGGATCTCAAGTATGGATACTGATTACGCGCTACATCCCGAAACCAGCTCGGATTGGGCCGACCGGGGTGTCTGCAAGGGGTTGACCCATGTCTTCTTCGGGCCGGCCGCCGAGCGGCCGGAACGCCGGGTCGAACGGGAGGCCATCGCGGCCGCGTACTGTCAGTCCTGTCCGGTGATGATGGAGTGCCGCACGACGGCCAGGTTGAACCGGGAACACGGCTTCTGGGGCTGCGAGAACGACGAGCAGCGGGCGGCTGCGGGATATGCGCCCCGGTCGCCCAGTCGCCGAGCGGTTGTGCAGGCCCGGGACCGGGCTCGCCGACGCCATATGGAGATGGAATCTGCTCGGGAGTCCATCGTCGCCGCCGGCTGACGCCGACCAACAAGACCAACAACCGAGGGCAGGGTGCGAAGTCGGGACTCCCGCGCACCCCGGTCGAGAGCGATACCGGCCTCTACACCCGCCGGGCTCGGCAGGGATCGATTCCACAGGACGGGATCGGGCCCACGACGTTCACACCCTTCACCGGCACGCCGACAAGCCCGTTGCCGAGGTCCGTCGGGTCGCCGTTGACCGAGGCTCGAGGACGGGGACCATTGTCGACGACGAGGGCGCCGCCGTCGCCGGCTCCATCACCGTCGGACCCGTCACCACCCGATCCAACGTCGCCGGATTCGTCATCGGTCGGTAAATCTCCACCGGTGCCGTCATCGGTGCCCGGGTCCCCCGTGGAGCCGCCGGGGTCGCCACCGTCACCGTCACCGGGTCCACCGGTCGAGCCGCCGGTGGACGATCCGCCACCTGTGGTCGTATCGCCTGTATCGCCGGTTGAGCCGTCGCCGGGGTCGGGTTCGAAGCCGCCACCCCCGCCACTCTCACCGTCGAACAAGACGAACGAGTAGGCCTGTGGAAGCAGCAGTACCTCCTCGGACTGACGGCGCAGGCTGACGTCCACCACGCCGGGCTGAGCGCGGCGTTCGGTCTGGACGATGAGCAGGCTCTCCGACTGTGAAACCGTGCGTGCGGCGCTGTTGCCGAACCAGACCGTCAGCGGCTCGGGGAACGAGCCGAACACGTACACGACGTTGAAGGTGTCGACAAATCCGGTTTGCGGGCTGATATCGACCACGGCCCAGTCGCCGTTCGACCCGGAACCCGATCCGACGGAGGGGCCGGTCGAACCACCGGTCGAGCCGCCCGTGTCACTCGCACCGCCCGTGTCAGCGGAACCGCCGCTGCTCGAACCCCCGGTCGGACCGCCGGAGCCACCGCCGGTGACGGGGTCGGTGGTGACACCACCGCCGGGACCGGTTGAACCGCCGCTGGTCGAGCCACCGGTCGGGCCACTCGCGGATCCGCCTGAGTTGCCAGAGCCGCCACCGGTGCCGTTGGAGTCACCACCACCGCCGGGACCGCTCGAACCGCCGGTGGACGAATCGCCGCCGGACATGGTGTCGCCGCCGGCACCACCCGAGGTGTCGTCACCGCCCGCGCCGCCCGAATCCGAGCCGGAACCCCCGTCGGTGGGATCGCCCGATGAAGAGCCGTCGTCGGTTCCCGAACCCGATCCGTCACCGGAACCGGTTCCAGATCCGTCGTCGTCGGCCGAGGCGCCGGCCACCGCGAAGGTGGCCAGGAAGCCGTCGCCGAGCCGCAGGTCGGGATCGCTCTCCGGTACGGCCTCGATCAGGAGTGCATAGTTGCCCCCGGGCAGCACGGAGTCCCACTGGGCTGATGGGCTGGTGGCGTCGGCCAGGAAAACCGATCCTCGACCGTCGGTGACCGCCGCCTGTGCGTCGCCGGCCGGACCGGCGGTCACCTCATGATCTCCGATGGCGAAGGGCCGGCCGCCCTGCAGCGCGAAGAGCGAGGCCTCCCAGTGGAAGGGTTCGTCGAAGGCTTCGTCCTCAACGGCGATGGCGATCGACGCCGACACCCGTCCGGTCTCATCGCCGACCAGACCCCGGATGGTCACCGAGCCGACCGACCCGGCCGAGCCACCGCTGTCACCGGCACCGTCGGGGGTGCGGACCGCGCCGACGGCCACACCAACCGCTCGTGCGGCATTGACCCGGAGGGGATTGGCGGCCTGACCATGAAGGTGGGGGAAGCTGTCGGCGGAGGCCGTCAACCGGTCGATCACCGCGGACGGGTCGGACGTGCCGAGCGACTGCACGACCAGGGCCGCGGCCCCGGCCACCGTTGGCGACGCCTGACTGGTGCCACTCTGGAAGGCCAGCTGACCGTTGGGTGTGGTCGACAGGATGTAGAGCCCGGGCGCAAAGAGATCGACGACCGAGCCGTAGTTGGAGAACGTCGTGCGGCGATCGGTGGGATCGGTGGCGCCGACGACGAGCATGTTCGAGGTGTCGAGGCTCGCCGGATACACGGCAGCATTGTCGAGCGAGATGCCGTTGTTGCCGGCGGCCACCACCAGTAACACCCCGTTGACCCGGGCGTAGTCGACGGCGGCGGCCATCTCGGCGGCGCTCGCCAGCGGCGCACCGGGTTCGCTGCCGAGTGACAGGTTGACGACGTCGGCCCCGTTGTCGACGGCGTAACGGATGGCCATGGCGATCGACGAGGACGGGATGGCGCCCCAGCGGTCGGACACCTTGAGGTCCATGATCTTCGCGTTCGGAGCGATACCGGCCACACCCTGACCGTTGCCCGAGCGGGCGGCCACAATACCGGCGACGTGCGTGCCATGGGCGTTGTTGGAACCGTCGAACATCTGCCTGTCGTTGTCGCCGAAGTCCCAACCCGAACAGTCGTCGACGTAGCCGTTTCCGTCGTCGTCGATGCCGTTGCCCGTTTCCGAGTCGCAGTCCTCGCCGGGGTTGACCCAGGCCGCGTGCGCCAGGTCGGGGTGGGACAGGTCCACACCCGAATCGACGATGGCCACGACCGCTCCTTCTCCGGTTGCGCCCAGACGGGCCTCGACCCCATCGATGTCGGCGTCCGGCGTCTGCTCCACGGGCGGTAAGGATGACACGCCGCTCAGATTGGTACCGGTGTTGTCCAGCGTCCACTGATAGGGCTCGTAGGGATCGTCGGTGAAGGCGAGGAGCATGTCCTCGGTCACCGTCACCCCGATGTCGGTCAAGGCGTCCAGCTGCTCCGGCTCCGACGTGCGGACGGCATAGCTGCCGTCGCTGATCGGTTCTACCGACTCGACGCCCGGAAGAATTGCGAGGGTGTCGGCCATGGACGGCACGCCACCGCCGTCGCCGGCGTCGGTACCGGCTCCGGGCTCACCGAAGGCGGTGAACCCGCCGTCGCCGTCAACGTAGCCGAGGCGCCCGTCGTTGACCACGATCCGCTCCGCCTCATCGGGAAGCGCATCGAATAGACCGCGGCCCTCCCCGCCCGAAGACGACCCGGTCCCGATGTCACCCACCGTCGAGGGTACGGTCACGATGAGCCGTTCGAGACCATCGTCGGGGATCACGGGCTCGGGCGCCGACATCTCCAGCAGCGGCGGCGGAGGCGGTAGCTCCCCGTCGGTCGACCCGGGACCGTAGCCCAGGGCGACAACCGCCCCTCCCGCCGCAGTGGCGGTCGCCAGCAGTCCGGCGGAAAGCCTCTTCCGTGTGGTCATCGGTCTCCTCAGTGGTGACTGATCGGCGACCGAGACAGGTCGGGCCGACGGTCTTGCGCCTGATGTATCGTCCGCCTCAGGGCCGCCGTTGAGAAAACCCGGTCATCTGCCTATCCAGTTGGTTCGTTCGGCCCAATCGGTCATGGGTGTGAGGTGGCTCCCCCCGACCGCTTGCGTAGGCTCGATGGGCATGCCGGAGACGCCATCCACAACCGAGAGCACGGTCGACGCCGTCCTGATCCTGTCGTTCGGCGGCCCGGAACGGCCGGAGGACGTGATGGACTTCCTTCGCAACGTCACCCGGGGTCGCGACGTCCCGGACGAACGGCTGGCCGAGGTGGCGGAGCAGTACGCACTGTTCGGGGGACGGTCGCCGATCAACGATCAGTGTCGTGACCTGGCGGCGGCGCTGGTCGAGCGGCTGGCCGCCACCGGTCATGATCTGCCCGTCTACTTCGGGGCCCGCAACTGGCACCCGTTCGTCACCGACACCGTCCGGCGCATGACCGACGACGGTGTTCGCCACGCCGCGGTCTTCGTCACGTCGGCGTTCGGTAGCTATTCCGGCTGTCGTCAGTACCGGGAGGATCTCGCCCGGGCCCGCGACGAGGTCGGCGCCGGAGCTCCCGAGCTCACCAAGCTACGGCTGTTCTACAACCATCCGGGCTTCATCGATCCACTGGTCGACAATCTGGCGGCGGGGCTCGAGCGTCTATCGAGCCTGCGAAACGTCCAGGTGCTGTTCAGCGCCCACTCGATTCCGGTGTCGATGGCCGCCGGCTGCGACTACGAGGATCAGTTGGCCGAAGCCGCCGAGCTGGTCCTCGACCGGCTCGAGGCAGCCGGCCACGACCGCCCGGAACATGACATCGTCTACCAGAGCCGCAGTGGCCCCCCTCAGGTGCCGTGGCTGGAGCCTGACATCAACGACCACCTGACAGCGCTGGCCGGCGCCGACGATGCTCCAGACGGCGTGGTGGTCGTTCCGCTCGGCTTCACCAGCGATCACATGGAGGTTCTCTTCGATCTCGACACCCAGGCCGCCCAGACGGCGGCCGAGCTCGGGCTCGCGTTCGAACGGGTGCCGTCGGTCGGCCTCGACCCCCGTTATGTCGACATGATCGTCGGCCTCGTCGACGAGATCGCCGCCGGCGTCACACCGGTGGCCATCGGATCACACGGCCCGTGGCCGTTCGTCTGCCCCGACGGGCATTGCGCTCCCCCGCAACGGCTCGCCCGCCCACCGGCCTAGCCGACCCTCGGCCGAGCCCGACCCGCCTCCCAGCGGGCGATCTCCTGGCCCATCGGCGTCGACGGTGGGCCGTCGGTGAAGGTCCAGAGCTCGCGGGCGATGGCCTGCCAGTTGGCCGTGGCCTCCAGCTCGGCGAACAGCCCCATGAGGCCGAGGGTGATCCGCTGGATGACCACAAAGGCCGGTGGAACGTTCAGATGCTGCATGAGATCGCGGTAGGGACCGTTGGTGTTGAACAGGTGCTCGACCCCGTGGGCGGCGTAGGCGGCGTCGATGGTGGTCGGCTCGTCGTCGAGCACATAGCGGTAGTAGTAGCTGAAGTACTCATAGACCAGCTCGTCGTCGAGATCGACACCCGGCGCGAGGATGCCGACATCCTCAACCATCCGACGGAATCCTTGTGGGCTCTTCCTCAACACCATCTCGATGATCAGATCCTGGAACAGCTTGGTCTCGGATTCGTCGAAGCGCTTGACGAGGCCGAAGTCGAGGAACGTGATCTGCCCGCCGGGCCGGAACAGATAGTTGCCGGGATGGGGGTCACCGTTGAACGAATGGAGCTGGTAGATGGCACCGAACGAGAACCGGAAGAGGGTCTCGGCCGCCAGATCACGCTCGTGTCGACTCCAGGTGACAACCTCGTTGAACCGGTGGCCAACGGCCAGCTCGGTGGTGAGCACCTGGTCGGCGCAGTACTCGTCGACCACATCGGGAACCGTGATGTAGGGATGCCCCCGGAAGTAGTCGGCGAACATCCGTTGGTTGGCCGCCTCCTGCCCGTAGTCGAGCTCCTCGACAAGCCGGTTCTTGATCTCGTCGACGATCGGCTCCGAGTCGACGCCCGGGAACATGGCGGCGATCCCGCCGAAGATCCAACCGGCGTTGGCCAGGTCGGATCGAACCGCCTCGGCCACGCCCGGGTACTGGACCTTGACGGCGACCGCTCGGCCGTCGGTGGTGATGGCCCGGTGCACCTGACCGATCGAGGCGGCGGCAATGGGTTGCGGGTCCCATTCGGCGAACAGTTTCTCGGGAGGCGCGCCCAGGTTGTCGACGATCTGCCGGGCTGCCAGCTCGGGCGACATCGGCGGTGCGTCGCTCTGAAGCGACGCCAGGCTGGCCTTGACGTTGTCGGGGAGGCCGGTGTCGAGATAGCTGGCCATCTGGCCCAGCTTCATCATCGCCCCCTTCATGTTGCCGAGCTCCCGGGTCACGTCGGAGGCGGTGCGCATCTGGAACGCCTCGTCGAGCTCGATCTGGCGTTCCACGGAGGCGAAGGTCCGTCGGGCCCGGTGGAAGGCATAGCGACGTCCGGATCGGGTGGCCAGACGGGCCAGCCGCAGGTTGCGGGCGATCAGGCCGGTCCGACCCATGGGCCGCAGGAAATCGTCGATGAACACCCGACGGGCGCGTCGCCAAACGAACAGCAGGCCGATGACGCCGCCCAGAAGGGGGAACCAGCGGCGCAGAGCGAATCCGTGGTCGGTCGAGGATCCGAGTGACAGTCTCATCTGGTGTTCTGTGTTACCTCTCGTCGCACTCGGCGTTTGGTCGTCGGTCTTCTACTGTAAGTGACGTGAATCGAGTTGGTAGATCACTGAACCAGGCGGAGCTCGACTCCTACGACGTGCTGCCGAAGTACCTGGCCCGACGGGTTCGGGTCGTGGCGGTGCCGACCCTGCCCGGCCGCTACGACGGCATGACCCTCGGCTACACCATCCTCTTGGCCCATGAGGTCGACGAGCGGGGCAACAGCCCCCTGCTGGCCCACGAGCTGGTGCACGTCCGCCAGTGGGCCGAGCAGGGTCGGATCGGTTTCTCGGGACGTTATCTGGGCTCGTTCGCCCGGGGCCTGAGGCTCCACCGCAGCTGGAGGCAGGCCTACCTCTCGATCGAGGCCGAGACCGAGGCCCGTCGGGAAACCTCGGAGTGGTTGCGGCGCAAGGTCGAGCGGGATATCGGACACAACCCCGAGTGACCAAGGCCAGCCGATAGAATCCGAGGTCGTGATCACATCCAGCCTGGCGACGGCTCCTCGATCGTTACTCAAGCCACTCATCGGTTTCGTCGTTGCGCTCGGAGTGCTGGTGTCCGCTCCGTCAGCAGCGACGGCCCAGTCGGCCTCCGAGATCGCCAACGAGATCGAGAGCAACGGCTACTACGTCGACGAGGGCCCCGAGTCCGATCTGGCCGATGCCATCGGTCGGGCCAACGACCTCGGGGTGGCGTTCGTCCGCCTGGACCAGACCGGCGGTTCGGAGGCAGCGGCAGGCGTTGCCGGCGCCGTCTGGGACGAACTCGACAGCCGTGGATCCTCCTACCGGCTTGTGGTCGTTTTGATCGACGACGGCTACTACATAGAAGCCCCGATCGGGTTCGACGAGACCACCCTCGAAGAGGCCGACCTCGCCGCACTCGCCGGCTTCAGCACCGACAACGATGCCGAGGGTCTCGATGCATTCACCTCGACCATCGCCGCCGCCATCAGCGGTGGCTCGTCCGATTCGGCCACCACCCCCACCACAGCAGGCGGAACCTCCGGCGACGGCTCGACGACCTCGTCCGGTGGCGTCGGCCTCGGAACCATCCTGCTCGGGTTTCTGGTCCTCGGCGGCGGTTTCCTCGCCTTCCGGAGCTGGAGCGGCCGGCGGAAAGCCGAGCAGGCGCTGCTCGAGGAACTGGAGGCCGACCGGGCCGAGATAAAAGAACAGTTGCGTGACAACGCCGACCGGGTCATCGACCTGGGCGACCGGGTTGTGCTCTCGGAGGATCAAGAGCTGATCACCGCCTACGAGCAGGCCAGCCATGCCTATCAGGACGTCAGCCACGAGATCGACGGGGCATCGACGGTCGAGGAGGTCGACGCGCTCGACGATCGTATCGACCACGCCGAGTGGCAGTTCGAGATGATCGAGGCCAAACTCGACGGCCGGCCGGTGCCACCGTCCCCTGCCGAAGTGGAGGCCGAAGCGGCCCGGCAGGCGGAGGCGGAGGCCGCCCGCAAGCGGGCCGAGAACGACAAGCCCGCACTCGGTCGCGATGAGTCGGTCTTTGCGCCGGGCCCCGGACCGACGGCTCGCCGCCCCTCCTCCCCCCGCACGTCCTACCCCGCCGGCTACGGCCGCCGTCGTGGCGGGTTCGGCGGTGGCCTCGGCGGCATCCTCGGGAGCATCGTTCTCGGCCAGATGAACCGTCCTCGCACCCGTCGGTCCCGGCGCCGCTCCGGGTCCACGGGCAGCGGCTCGATGAGCGGAGGCTCTCTCGGTGGCGGTGTGCTTCGGCCGGGTGGGTCGTCCCGAAGCTCCGGTCGGCGCGGCTCGGGTCGAAGCTTCGGCGGTTCGAGTCGCCGTCGCGGCTCCGGCCGTAGCTTCTGAACCGTCGCTGTGATTGCTACTCTGCGTCATGTTGCGAGTTTCGGCCGTTGATGGCCGAAACTCGGGGGCTCGCCGGAGGCGAGGCACGACGACCATCCGCCAACTTGTCACAGCATTCCGGCAGGATGGTCGTGATGGCCGACAAGCCTCCCTATCTTTCTCCCTCCTCCGCCGCGGCGTTTGTGAGCTGTCCTCGTCGGTGGCGGTTCAAATACGTCGACCGGCTCCCCGATCCCTCGGGGCGGGCGGCGCTGGTCGGAACATTCGCCCACCGGGTGCTCGAACTGCTCTGCCAGGACGAGCCGCGTGGCCGTACCGTCGACGCCGCGAAGGACCTGGCCCGTACGGCGTGGGAGGAGTTCGCCGCCTCCGACGACTACCGGAACCTGGAACTCGATGCCGACGAGGCTCGAGCCTTTCGGTGGCAGGCCTGGCTGGCCATCGCCGGCCTGTGGGATATCGAGGATCCGGCAACCGTCGACGTCGTCTCCACCGAACAGAAGGTTCAGGTCGAACTCGGCTCGGTTCCCTTCGTCGGCATCATCGACCGGGTCGACCGCATGGGTCAGGATCTCGTCGTCAGCGACTACAAGTCCGGCACGCTGCCCGGTTACCGCTGGCGCCACGACAAGATCCAGCAGGTGATGCTCTATGCCGCCGCACTGCAGTCCGAGACCGGCAAACGGCCCAGTCGGGCTCGACTTCTGTACCTCGGCCAGCGCATTCTCGACATCCGGGTCACACAGGCCCGCATCGACAACGCGCTGGCCATGCTCACCGAGGCCTGGGTCGAGATCGATCAGGCCTGCGGGAGCGACCAGTTCGAACCCCGGCCGTCGGTGTTGTGTGGCTGGTGTCCGTTCGTCGAGCAGTGCCCGGAGGGTCGGGCGGAGCTCGTGGCCCGAGTCGAAGCAGGTCGGTTGCCGGCCCACGCACCCTCGGCCGCTCTGGTGGCCTGAAAACCCGATCGGATCAGAACTCAAGAATCGCCGTGAACCGGTCGACGGAATTGGGTGATACGTTGTCTTTCACCGGGGAAGGTTGGTTCATCCATGCACCGCCCGCCGCTCCAACCGATCGTAACATGACGGCCTTCGACCAGCCGGCCCACGTGCTCACCGATCCGGGGTGGTTTCCGGATCCGCTTGAACGGCACCATCTCCGGTACTTCGACGGCAGCGAATGGACGGACCATGTGACCCATCGCGGGCCTGAACCATGCGCCGGCTGCCACATCGATTCCGATGGTGCCGGCCCGATGGCGGCTCCGCCACCAATCGAAGACCGGCCACCGAAGGCTCAGGCGGCGCCCACCGACGTCAACCGGCGGCGACGGGCGCCTGATCGCCGTCGGGTGCGAGGCCGAGGAGACGCGTCACGTCGGTGACGGCAGCGCCGAGATCCGTCAGGGGAAGCTCGACCGCGCCGTCGGATCGCAGGAGCAGCAGTCGGCATTCGACGACCGGTTGCATCGCCGCTGTTTCCAACATGAGCGCGTAAGCCGCCAGCTGGAGCCGGTACTTGGCAACGAAGCGGTCGAGCTCGCCGTCGGCCACCCGGTCGGTCTTGTAGTCGACCACCACGAGACCGTCAGGACCCTCGATGCAGAGGTCGATGAAGCCCTCGATGGTTCCAGGGCTGGTCGGCGCACCTGCCGGCCCGCCGATCGGTATGCCGAGCGCCAGTTCCCGCCGCACCGGATACCGGCGGGCCTGGTCGAAGGTTGCCGAGTTCAGTGCCGCCCACACCCGGGACTCGACCTCGCTCGCCAAGCGGTCCGCCTCGACCTCCGGGTCCGGCCCGAGACCGACGGGCGTCCGCGACGACCACAGCGCGGCCAGTCGTTGGATCTCCGGTTTGCAGCGTGCGTCACTCGGCGCGATGTCCAGGGGGAACCGTTCGAGCACGTGGTGAACCGCAGTGCCCAGGGTCGATCCGTCGTAGTCGGCGGACACGTCGACGAGAATCCCGGCACCCGGAGCGCTGTCGTCGACCACGATCGAGTCGGACGAAAACGGGAGCTGAAGCCGGTCGGCGGCTTCGGCGTCGTCGGCCTCGGCCAACCGCGAGGGCGACCAAAACCGGACGGCGGCCGCCGAGGCCATCACACGGTCCTGGTCGGCCTTCCACCGGCCCAGATCACCGTCGTAGTCGGCGGCGGCGAAGCGAAGCTGGGTTGCGGCGATGGTGTCATACCGCTCGTCGCCTCGGCGTTCGACCGACCGCCACAGCTCCGGGCGGCCCTGAACGGCCTCCCACGTGCGCCGCCCGACACTGGGGATGCCCTCCTTGTGGTGGGCGCTCACGATCAGGTGGTCCCGGGCCCGGGTTGCGGCGACGTAGTGAAGGCGGACCCGTTCGTGCTCGTCGAGGATCTCCTCGACCGACGCCCGCAGGTCGAACCCGCTGGTGCGTTTGTCCTTCCCCAGCTTGACCTCCGGCCAACCCTCGGGGGTGAACAGCACCTGCGGTCCACTTCGACGGTACCCCTCCCGGGTCGGGGCGCCGGCCAGCACGGCGATCGGAAACTCCAGTCCTTTGGCACCGTGGATGGTGAGGACCCGCACTGCGTCGTCATCAGGCTCCGGCGGGACCGGTTCGGTCACCCGGGCCACATCGCTCGACTGGATTTCGACCCAGTCGACAAAATCCTGGAGATCGCCGCCCTTGGCCTCGGTGAACTGCCGGGCCTGCTCGGTGAGAAACCGGTGCCGCCGCCAGCGGTCGCGGGGCCGGCTCTCGGCCAGCGCCAGCTCCCGCAGTCGACGCTCGCGGATCATCCGGTCGATCAGACCCGCCGGTTCACTCCACCAACGCTGCCGGTGCCACTCGTGCAGAGCGGCGTAGGCCGCGGCCACCGGCGAGTCATCCGACTCGGGGGGCCACGCGTCGCGGTAGTCCCAACCCCCGCCGGCGAGCTTCCAGGCCAGGAGATCCCGGTCGGTGACGGCGAAGAGGTTCGAACGCAGTGCGGCCACGACATCGATCGAACTGGTGGGATCGACGACAGCCCGGATGCCGGCGACGAGGTCGCGGACCTCCTGGGTTGCGTACACCAGCGAGTTGGTCTCGGGTCGAAACGGGATGTTGGCGGCGGTGAAGGCCGACTCCAGGGCCGGCAACGAGAGCCGCGACGGGATCAACACGGCGATGTCGCGAAGCTGAGCCGGCCGCCACGCGTCCTTCAACCGGCGGCCGTCGGGTCCGACTCCGCCGGGCTCGGCCAACACGGGCCATTCGTCGTCCATGATCCGGCACACGATCGCCGCCACGTCGGCGGCTTCCATCTCGCGAATCAGGCCGACACCGAATGTCTTGTCATGGGGTTGTCCGAGGACCGTGACCGGAACCTCGATACCGGGATGAGCGGGCCGGGCCGGGGCCAGCGCCGTGTAGGCGGGCTGAACATCGGGGACGCCGTCGCCGATGATCTCATCGAACAAGGCGTTGACCCAGGCCACGATGCCGGGGACGGAGCGGAAGTTTGTGATGAGCCTGGTCGGCTCGACCTCGAGCACGTCACCGGTTTCGGCGTAGACGCCGATGTCGGCTCGACGGAACCGGTAGATGGCCTGCTTCGGGTCACCGACGACGACCAGGCGCCCGGCCGGCAGCTCCGCCGCCAGTTCCTGCCATCGGCGCCCGGCGACCGGCCCGGGATGGGCGAGCAGGACCGCCAGTTCGATCTGAATGGGATCCGTGTCCTGGAACTCGTCGAGAAGAATTCGGGTGTAGCGCTGATGGAGCGCCATGCGGGCGCTCTCGTCGGTTCGCAGCAGTCGGCGGGCCAAGACCAGAAGATCGTGAAACGACAGCTGGCCGTGATCCTGTCGGGCGCGTACCCGGCGCAGGACATGCGCCGCCACCAGGATCGTGAAGCGGCTGATCACCTCGTGGCGCAGATGATCGAGATGTCCATCGATCTCGGCTGAGAGATCGGCGATCCGGGCCCGAACGTGATCGATTCCGGGATCCCGCCAGCTGTCCTTGCGGCCGACCCGCCCCGGCAACCTGAGCGACAGCAGGCCGCGCAACTGCACCAGCGGCTCGGATCGAAGAAGCGAACGGGCCTCGGCGACGACGCCGAGGATCGCCGAGCACATCTTGTCTTCGTCGCTGATACACAGCGACGTGAACTCCTCCAGCTCGACGACCTTGCCGAGCAGGTCCGCCGTGTCGAGGTCGGACAATGGCTCCAGGCGGCCTTGGACCAGCTCGTCGAATGATTCGAGCAGATCCCAGTTGTCGTCGAAGCTCTTCGCCACGGTCGAGAACGATTCGAGTTTGATGCTCAGAGCGGCGGCCCGCTCCTGCAGCTCCAGTAGCCCCAGGTCGTCGCCGACATGACCGACGAACAGCCGCCAGTCCCGCTCGAACTCGAGGGCGCTGGTGATTTCGTCGACCACTCCGAAACCCGGGGGAAGACCGGCCTCGATGGCATGGTCCGTGAGGATGCGGAGAGCGAATCCGTGCAAGGTGGTGAACGCGGCCGACTCGACGTCACCCGCCGACCGCATACCTCGGGCGAGCATGGCATCCCGAACCCGGGTTCTCAGCTCGCGTGCCGCCGCTTCGGTGAAGGTGATGGCGGCCACCCTCTCGACCCGGACCCGCCCCTGGTCGACCAGGTTCACGATTCGATCGACCAGCGACGACGTCTTGCCGCTGCCGGCGCCGGCCTCGACGAAGAGCGTGCGTTCCAGCTCGCCCGTGATGACGTCGCGCGCCGGCTGGTCGGCCAGCTTCGCCGCCGGCTTCGACGAGCGTGGCATCACCGGTCGGTCCCGTCGTTGATGACGACCTCGACCGGCTTGAGCGCTGGATCGTCCTTGATCGATTCCCACTCGCTCTGGCGGTCGGTGGGACAGATGTGATCGAAGTCGCAGTAGACGCAGTTGTCGAACGTGACCCGGGGCCAGCTGGTGGCGCTGCCGGGTACGGCGGGAAACAGGCCCTCGGTGATGCCGTCCAGGGCGGCGCCGACCTTGTCCTCCAGATCGTCCTCCAGCTCACCGTCCAGCGACACGGGAAGAACCTCGTCCTTCCTCGTCAGCCAATACAGACCGGTTCGAGGACCCGTGCGATCGAGCGCATCGGCAACGGCCTGAGCGTACAGAGGAAGCTGCAGGCGCCGACCACCGTCGAGCGGATCGTCGTCGAGACCCCGAAACTGGCTGCCCGATCCGCCCTTGTAGTCGATGACCAGGATCCCGCCGTCGTCTGTGAGGTCCACACGGTCGACCGATCCCCGCAGTCGCAGCGCCCGGCCGGCCAGCACACCCTCGAGGGCCGGGCTGTCGTCGAACCCGAACTTGAACTCAGCGGCCCACGGGGTGGACCGACGCTCCTGCCGCAGGGCGTCGTCGGTGTCGAGAAACGTCACCATCTCCGTGACCAGCTCCTCGCGCAGCAGGCGGGTCCGCACCTCGCCACCGGTGACACCGCGGCCCTGGTCGATCTTGATCTCCTCGTCGCAGATCTCGAGCAGTCTCGCCCGCTGCAGAGCCGACCAGCGCTCACCGGGCCCGGGAACGGAACCGGTGTCCAGGGCCTCGGTCACGAACCGTTCGAGAACCCGGTGCACCAGATGGCCCCGTTCCCGGGCGGTGATTTCGGCGATGCGCTCGGGCCGCTCGTCCTCCTGGAGTCGGAGGACTCGCTGGAACAGATACTTGCGCGGACACTGGGCGTAGGTCTCCAACGCCGTCGGGGAAAAGGTTCGATCGACAGGATCGATCATCGAACGCTCGACCCGACCGGTGTAGGGCGTCAGCTCGGTTCGGCGGCGACCGAGGTGGCGGCGCAGGCCCGCCGCCAGCACCGGGTCACGTCGGGCGAGGACATGCGTGTGGACCGGATCGCCGGCCTCGACGTGGGCCAGGAGCGCTCGCAGAGCGAAGTCGTTCTCCGACATCGGGCGCCCGTGGTCGAGAAGGCCCTGATGGTGTGAGGCGATCACCTGGGCCTCGGCCACCAAACCCTTCAACCGTTCGGGCCAGGCCCGGGATCGGTTGCTCCGAAGATCGCCGCGGGCGACGAAGAAGGTGGTGGCGTCGGTTGCCGCTGCCGCGACGAGTGCGGCTTTGTGAACATCGATCTCGGTGATCTGGTTCTTCTCGAGCATGAGGCCGCCGGCCTGGGCCTTGAGCTGATCGGGCAGCAGTGAGTCCTCCCTCGGCACCCGGGGAAAACGGCCTTCGACGACGCCGACCACGGCGATCCGCCGAAATGGCAGACCGGCTGCACGATCGACCGGACCGACGAAGACACCCCGGCCGTCGTCGTGGCCGGGAACCCGCCAACCGTTGAGGCCGGACAGTACGGTCGCCTCGAAGGTGTCGAGACGGGGCGGACCCCCGAATTCGTCGAGGGCGGCGATGTGCTGCAACAGCGTGTCGACCATGGCCACCGCCCGCTGCTCGTCGGCGGGCCAATCGGTGGGGTTCGGACCGCCCACCTGCACGTCCAGCAGGTACCGATCGAGGAGGCCGGAGGCCCACTGCGACCATGCCCGCCATGTCGGCTCCGGTGGCCGCAGAGCAGAGCGGAGTTCGTCGACGAAGGCGGCGAGGGCCGCAACCGCTGAGCGGTCGCCGGCCCCGGTCCCACGGTTCGAACCCGGGTTGTGTCCGTCGTCGGTCTCGAGCGACTGCCCGAGTTCGGCGAGCCGGGAGGCCCAATGGTCGCCGTCGATCACGCCCGCCTGGCGCGACAGCCGGTCCCAGTGCAGTGCCGGTGCTTCGGTTCCATCGCCCCGATCGATGGGGGCGGCGTTCAGCAGTCCGATGACCGACCCCCGATCGAGATCATGGGTGGCGAGAGCCAGGAGTCGGCGCAGGGTCCGACCGACGAGCGTCAACGCCAACGATCGATGGCCGGGCCCCCGGTAGGCGATACCGGCCGCCGCCAGCTGCTCACCGATCAGGCTGGCGTACGGATCGGGCTGGGTGTAGAGAATCGCCATGTCGCCGAGCTCCACACCGGCAGCGGCCTGGCCCGACAGCTGGCGGATGGCCGCTCGAACCTCCTCGTCGGGCGCCGCCACCTCGACCAGAGCGGCCGGGCGAGGTCGGTCGGCGGGGGCTCGAGCACTGCGACCTGTTGGAAGGTCCTCGTCGGGGTCACGAGGTTCGACGGGAACACCCCAGGCCTCCAGACGGCGAAGATAGGCGTCGTCGATCGCCCGGTGTCCGGTGAGCGATACCACGATCGACGCATCGTCGCGTCGGGCGATGGCGTTGACCATCCGGGCCTCGTAGGTTCGCTCCGGGTCGGGGTCGACGAGAACGAGCGGACCGACGGTCAGCTCGGGGGCAAGAGCCAGCTCCTGGAGGGCCAACTCGATGACCTGGTCCTCGGTGAATGCCCGACCCATGGCCTCCGACGCCTCCCGGGCCACCCGGAATGCGTCGGCGGGCAGTCCTTCGGCCCGGGCCTCGAGACGCTGCCGGGCGTCCGGGGAGAGTCCCGTGATCTCCTGAAAGAAGGCGACGAGACGGTCCTCGGTCGTTCGATGGTCGGCCACCGAACCGAACACCCCCGGCTTCCGGCGGAGGGTCTCGCGGATCGAGGCCAGGAGCTCGATCCGGCTGGCAACGTGGCCGTCGGCCGCAGCCAGGGCCGGTTCGATGAGGGTGGCGGCCAACCGGTTGACCGTCGTGAAGTCGACACCGGCCAGTCCGGGGAGCCGATTGACCGCACAGCGGCGAAGGAGCGCCCGCCGCAGGCCGTTGGCGGCAACGGAATCGGCGGCGACGACGACCGCCGGAGCCAGTCGATCGCCGCCGCGCACATCGTCGAGATGACGGGCCAGGGCGTCGATCGACGCCCAGCCGGCGGGAGCGGCAACGAGTGGGGCCATGGCCTCCTCAAGCCTAGGTGCGCCGATGTATCGGGCGTTGTGTTTCCGTCAACTTCCAGCCGACCCAGGATGAAAGTGGGGGGCTAAGCGAGCCGACCCGGTCAGGTCCAGAGATGTTCGACGACGTCGAGCCACAGCCCAACCGTCATCCGCAGGGACTCGACGTCGATTCGTTCGTCGTGGCCGTGGAAACGACGGGCGAATTCACTGGCGTCGACCGCCGGGCTCAGCAGGCCGGCACCGTAGGCGACGGCGCCCTTGGAGCGGAAGAACCGGGAGTCGGTGCCACCGGTTACCAGGCTCGGCACCAGTGACGCGTCGGGATAGGCCTTGGTGGCCGAGCGCACCAGGGCGTCCCACAGCGGCGTGTCGGTCGGCGACTTCGTCGACGGGAAATACTGGATGGACTCGATCGTCACCTGGTCGTACAGATCACCAAGCGCCGCCTGCAGGTGGGCGTCGACATCAGCGGCCGTCTCGCCCGGGAGGGTCCGGATGTCGACCTCGATCACCACCTCGTCGGGGATGACGTTCGCCTTGACCCCACCGTGAATCACATTGGGGCTGAACGTCGTGTGGGTGCAGGCGTGGGCGTTGCGAGCCACGCCGGGCGGCATGGCGGCCAGCGCATCGGCCAGGTAGCCCGGATCGAGGAGTGCGGCCTCCTGCTCGGGCGGGAGCGCCATGGCCCGGATCCGGGCCTCCCACAGCTCGTCGAGCTGAGGCGTGGCCTGGTACCGGGCGATGCGGCCCACCACCTCGGCCGCCTTGACCAGCGCGTTGTCGGTTCCGTACGGGGCCGAACCATGGCCCGGCGAGCCGCTGACGATCAGCCGTCGCCATCCGATCCCCTTCTCCGCCACCGCCATCAACAGGTTCATGCCCCGGTTCGACCGCTCTGGGATCCCACCCCATTCGGTGAGCACGTAATCGCATTGCAGAGCGTCCCATTCGCTGTCGATCAGCACCCGGGCGCCGTGGGTCCCTCCCGCCTCCTCGTCGGCAACGGCGAAGTAGACGATGTCGCCCGGATACCGTTTGCCGGAGGTGATCAGATGGCGGAAGGCGACCGCCATCGACGACGTGAGATTCAACATGTCGACTGCGCCCCGACCCCAGACCTCACCGTCGATCAGCTCACCGCCGAACGGATCGTGCAACCAGCCGTCTACCGAAACGGGCACGACGTCGGTATGACCCATCAGGCAGAGCGCCGGGGCCGTCGGGTCGGTGCCCGGATACCGGGCCACGAGCGATGTGCGACCGGGCAGCGTCTCGAAAAGCTGCATATCGACGCCGGATGCCTCCAGCTCGTCACGCAACAGCCGGGCCGACGACTCCTCCCGACCCGACTCGGGGGTTCCGTCGTTGACGCACTGATTGCGTATCAACGCCTGCAGCAGCTCCACGGTCTCGTTGGTCAGCCGGTCCAGGACGTCTTGTGCCATAGGCGTGCAGCCTACTGTTCACGGGTCGCCGCACAGCGAACAGCCGGACCCGAAGGCCCGGCTGTTCACCGAGGAGATCCGTTGCGGCGCTCAGCGACTCGAGAGAGCCTCGATCAGCTGGGGCATCACCTTGTGCACATCGCCAACGATACCGAGATCGGCGATCCCGAAAATGGGGGCCTCGGGATCCTTGTTGATGGCGATGATGTTCTTCGACCCCTTCATGCCGACGAGGTGCTGGGTGGCACCGGATATGCCGGCGGCGATGTAGAGATCGGGTTTCACCACTTTGCCGGTCTGGCCGACCTGGTAGGAATAAGGCACCCAGCCGGCGTCGACGATGGCCCGGGACGCACCGGCGGCACCCTTGAGCAGCTTGGCCAGCTTCTCGACCATCTCGTAGTTTTCGGCATCGCCCATACCCCGCCCGCCCGAAACGACCACGGCGGCCTCGTCGAGCTTCGGTCCGCTGGACTCCTCGGCGTGACGTTCGACCACGGTGGCGCCCCCGGCGCTCCCGAGATCGGGCACGTCGAGATCCTCGACGTCGGCCGCGGCGCCGCCCGAGGGTTCGGCCGCGATCGACTTGGGTCGCACCAGAGCGAGGTAGGGGCCTTCACCGGTGAACTTCGTCTTGACGTCGGTCGTGCCGCCGAAAATCGGCTCGGTACCGACGAGGGTGTCGTCGTCGACCTCGAGGGCCACGACGTTGGTGATGACCGGGCGATCGAGGCCCACAGACAGCCGGGCGGCCACATCGCGGGCGTCATACGACGTGCCGAGCAGGATGGCGTCAGGTCCGTCGCCCGCCTCCACGGCGGCGACGACGGCGGCCGACACCGGAACCCCGACCAGGGCGCCGTCGAGGTCGCCGGTCTGGTGGATGGTTTCGCACCCGTGGGAACCGAGCAGCTCCGCGATGTCATCGCCGTCATCGCCGGCGTACACGCATTCGACCGAGTCGGCCAACCCGCGGGCCATGGTCAGGAGCTCGAGGGTTGTCGAGGCGACCTCCCCGTCGAGCGCTTCGGCGAACACCCAGATCTTGGACAGTGTCATGGTTGTCTCCTACCCGCTCTCAAATGACCTTCATCTGCTCGAGGAAGGCGACGATCCGTTGGAATGCCTCGCCGTCGTCCTCGATGACCTCACCGGCCTCCCGCTGGGGGGCTTCGGCGATGTCGACGATCTCCTGCCCGGCTCCGGCCCAGCCGACCTGATCTGCCTCGAAGCCGAGGTCGGCGGCAGTCTTCTCGTCGACCGGCTTCGACTTTGCCGCCATGATGCCCTTGAACGACGGGTAGCGGGGCTCCACCACACCGGCGGTCACACTGATCACACACGGCATCGGGCACTCGACGTCGTCATGGCCCGCGTCGGTCTGCCGTTCGACCTTCAACGTGTCGCCGTCGACGCTGATCGACTTGGCGGCGGTCACCGACGGGAGCCCGAGCACGGCGGCGATCTGTTCGGGCACGGTTCCGGTGTAGCCGTCCGAGCTCTCGGAACCGGCGATGATCAGGTCGGGCTCGGCGTCTTTGATCGCCGCCGCCAGGATCTTCGCCGTGGTCAGGCTGTCGGAGCCGAGCAGAGCCGGGTCCGAGACGAGCACGGCGGAGGCTGCTCCCATGGCGAGAGCGGTCGACAGGCCGGACCGCTCGTTGTTGGGAGCCATCGAGACCAGCCTGACCTCGCCCTCGCCGGCCGCATCGACCAGCTGAAGGGCCATCTCGACACCGTAGGAGTCGGATTCGTCGAGAATCAGCTTCACGTCTCGCTTGAGGGTCTTGGTTTCGGGATCCAGTGCTCCCGGATCAGCCGGATCCGGGATCTGCTTTACGCACACAACCACATTCATGACGGGCATGGTACGCCGAAAAGGCCGGGCTTCGAGTAATCAACACCGGGAATCCTCGACACCACCTCCGTTGTGTCGGCCGAGCGGGGACAACCGGCTCGAATCCGCCCGACTACGCTGTGCCGATGGCGACCCGCGTCACGTTGCTGATCAATCCGTTCGCCTCGTCGGTGACGGCACGATCCCGCATTCTGATACAGCGTCGACTCAGCGACCACTTCGACCTGAGCGTCATCGAGACGACCAAGCGGGGTCACGCCATCCGGTTGGCCTACCGGGCGGGGCGAGACGGCACCGACGTCGTGATCGGCCTCGGCGGCGACGGCACGATCAACGAGGTGGCCAACGGGCTTCTCGGTATGGAGACCGCCGCCGCTCCCCTGCCGGGCGGTTCGACGAACGTCTTCGCCCGGGCTCTGGGTTTCCCCAACGATCCGGTTGCGGCGACCGAGGTGTTGATCGAGGCAATCGAACAGCGATCCCGGGTCTCGGCCGGGGTCGGCGTGGCCAACGGGCGGGCCTTCCTCTTCCACGTCGGTTTCGGCTTCGACGCCGCCGTCGTCGAGCGGGTCGAGGCCCGCGGCACCATCAAGCGCTATGCCGGCCACCCGCTGTTCGTGGCGGCAACGATCGACACCTGGCTGCGGAGGGTCGACCGACGGACACCGTGGTTCGACATACTCGACGCCGACGGCGTGAACCTGGGTTCGTATCATCTGGCCATCGCCCTGAACTGCAATCCCTACACGTATCTCGGCAGCCGCCCGCTCGAGCTGGCCCCTGAGGCTGATCTCGGGCGAGCGCTTTCGGTGGTGGGCCTCCGCTCGCTGTCGCTCCGGCACATGGTGGGCGCGGTCGGCCAAGCCTTCGGCCGTGGGGGTGAGGCCGAACCCGATGGAGAGCCCCTCGGCGGCATCGGCAATTCGGTCACCACCGCCCACTTCTGCGATCTCCCGGCGCTCACGGTCGTCGGCCACCGGCCGTTCCCGTTCCAGATGGACGGCGAGAGCTGCGGGTGGGTCGACAGGCTCGAGATCGAACACCGGCCGGACGCTCTGTCGGTCGTCGTTCCGGCGGACCGCCCCTCGTGTTCCACTAACCGAGCAGGCCGGCCTCACCAAGCGTGACCGATGCCAGCGCCGGATCGTTGGTCATGATGCTGTCGACCCCCATTTCGGCCAGCGCGATCATTCGCCGGGGATCATCCACGGTCCAGACGTTGATCGCCAATCCCGCCCGTCTCGCCCGGTCGACGAACGACTGGTCGACCATGAGGTCCTGCGGGTTCACCGCGTCGAAGCCGTGCGCCTCGACCCTGGCTATCGTCGATGCCGGATCGACCTGACCCCACACGAGGAGCCCGAGCGGTATTCCCGGCTCGACGGAGCGGATCTTGGTAAGGCTGTCGACGTTGAACGACGAGACCAGAAGCTTGTCGGCGAAGGACGGGGCCTCATCATCGGCCGTCTCGAAACCCAGCAGGTGGGAGGTCACCAGACCGGCGACGGCGAGGGAAATCGTCTCCCCGGCGTCGTAGTCGGGTTCATCGGGTAAGTTCTTGATCTCGACGTTCACCCACATATCGCCGGCCATGTCGAGCACCTCGGCCAGCGTCGGTAGCCAATCGGGCAACTCCGAGGCCGCGAGCTCGGAGATCAGCCGGCCGTCGGCAAGGTGGGCGTCGTGATGGACGACGAGGACATCGTCTGCGGAGCGCCGAACGTCGAGTTCGAGTCCTGCCGCACCGTGGGTACGGGCGGCGTCGAACGCCTCGAGCGTGTTTTCCTTGTAGGCCGCCGAGGCGCCCCGGTGTGCCACAACCATCACCATCGCACCACCCTACTCAAACCAGGGTGCCACAGGAGACACCGCGGAGACACAACGGTGTATCCCGCCATACGGGACAAAGCCCCTCAAATCAGCGGCCAATCGGTCTGTTCGATGACAAAACGACAAGAATCGACATCTTTCAGTCAGATTTCTGACACAGAAGTCTTTACGAAGATCTAAGTACTCGTCTAGTGTGACGTTCAGAGGCGTTTGCCCAGACTGCCCGCCGAGCCCACAACCCGCCGGCAACTGCATCGACGGCTCGACAACTTCATAGAAGACCATCTCAAAGACATCGACCACTCACGGTTAAGGGAGGAAACGTGACAGTCGTAGGTTCTCGAGAGGGCTCACCCGTCATCGAATTCGGCGAATTCGAGGTCATTGCACAGCGGGTGGGCAACGGCGAGTACATCCATGATCCGGAATTCGGTTGGCGGAAAGATGCCGCGTGCCGGGACACCAGCCCCGAGCTGTTCTTCCCGGTCGGCACCACCGGCCAGGCGGTCGAGCAGATCGCTGCGGCCAAGACGGTCTGCACCCGTTGTCCGGCCCGAGTCCCCTGCCTCGAGTACGCCCTGGCCACCAACCAGGACTCAGGTGTCTGGGGAGCAACATCGGAGGAGGATCGACGCCACCTCCGCCGCACCTATATAAGCCGGCGTCGTTGAACATCGTTCGGTCGTAATCCGACCGACTCACCACCAAGAGGGCGTTGCCCGTCGGCCGCCATCGATTCGTCCGTTTGCGTTCGGATGGGCCGATGGCCGCCGGCGAGCCGCTCCGTCGGTACTACGGTTCCTCGACGGTTCGGACCGTTACCTGCGCCACCGTTCCGCCCCCTTCGCCGCGGGCCGGAAAGATCTGCAGGTCGCCTTCGAGTTCGCCGGTGATGATCGTCCGGATGATCGTCAAACCCAACCCGCCGTGTTCGGCGATGTCGAAATCGCCGCCGACACCGACACCATTGTCGTAGACCCTCACGACGAGATCGGTCGGCGACGTCGCCAGCTCGACGGTGATCGCACCCGGCCCGGAGCCGGACGGAAACCCATGCTCGACGGCGTTCTGCAGTAGCTCGGTCACAACGACGGCCAGGGAGCTGGCCCTGCTGGCCGGCAGCGCGATCCCCTCCCCGACCAGCCGGAAATCGATCCTGCTGTCGGAGCTCACCATGGTGGTGCGGGCCATCTCGACGATGGGTTGCACCACCTCCCGAAAGACCACCTGATCACCGTCACCGGCGGCCAGGCGCTCGTGAACGACGGCAATGGCCGCGATCCGGCGAACCGCCTCCTCGATCGCCTCCTTGGCTTCGACCGACTCGAGTCGGCGGCCCTGGATCCGCAGCAGCGACGACACCGTCTGCAGGTTGTTCTTCACCCGGTGGTGGATTTCACGGATCGTCGTGTCCATCGACACCAGCAGCCGATCCCGGCGGCGGAGTTCCGAAACGTCGCGGATCAGCACCAGCGCACCCGTCACCTGTGAGCGCTCGAGCAGCGGCAGGATCCGGGCCAGGATGGTCACCGACTCACTCCGTTGGATCTCGTCGATCACCGGAACCCGAAGACGATACGCTCCGGCCACCACGTCTCCGTCGAAACCGAGGTCCTCCACCTTCCGGCCGACGATCCTTCCGTTGTAGCCGAGCCGATGAATGGCCGATATCGCGTTCGGCGAGGAATAGTCGACGCGGGAGTCGCGGTCGAGCACCATCGTGCCGTCGCCGACCCGAGGGGTCTCCTCGGTGATGGCCCCCTCGAAGGGAAACGGGAACGTACCGTCGACGATCATCCGGGCCAGACGGCGAAAGACGGCGTAGTAGGCCTGTTCCAGTTCGCTCTGGGCATAGCTGTCACGGACCCTGCGGTAGGCCAGCACAACCGCCGCACGACGCCCCTCGTGGTTGACCGGCACGGCGAGAATCGAGGCCCGCCGACCGTCGGGTTCGACCAGCGTCTCCATCTCCACGATCCGACCCGTCTCGTACGCAGGCTGGAAGCCCTGGAATCCCGACTGGTCGGCGACCGTGCCGATGAGATCCTCAACGAACAGGGTCGGGGCCGTCGTCGGGCGAATCTGGCTGAGCACCACCACGTTGTCGCTGCCGTCGTGGGCAGCCGGCGCGCAGACGAGGAGGTCGGCGAAACCGAGGTCGGCCAGGGGGGACCACGAGCCGACTAGGCGCCGAAGGTGGGCGCGACCGGCCGCGCCGAGGGTGGTATGCCTCCGGGCCAGATCACTCAGTGTGGCCATAGGGCCTCAGACTACCGGATCGCTCGATTCGGCCTTGGATCGCCATGGTTCGGCCGCGGCCTGGTCGGTCAGGGTGATCAGGTCCTCCAGCCGGTTCACACCGCCACTCAACCGAGGCAGCAGGCAGAGCCCGGTTCCCGCCGGCAACCGCATCTCGACCCCGGGGGTGGCGGCCATCAGACCGACCACGGCGGCCCGGAGCGATTCATCGGTCAGCGCATCCACGTCATCGGAGTCAATTCGCAGATCGAGCGTGACCCGATCGACCCCGTCACCCGATGGTTCGATGACGACCTCGGTCAGTGGCAGGAGCCGGTTGACCACGACGAGGTCGTCACCCTCCTCGACCGGCTCGGGAATGTGCCCGGAGTCGGCGGCTCGGATCTCGACCATGGCCGATGCCGGTGATTCCAGGAGCCGTTCGACAGCGTCGATACGCTCGACCAGACGTGGCCGCAGCCGGGCGAACAGCGTGAAGAACTCGCCGATGCGGTCGAGGAAGTCGGTTCCCAGAAGTCGCCGGGCCACGAGCTGGAACGGCCGTGAGGCCAGACGGGTGACGCCTCCCCCGACACCGGCGGTCAGCCAGCGGAGCAGGCGACTGTCGAAGAACAGGCCGAGCCGACCGGGAGCGGCGAACAGGTCTTCGGCGTGGTTGCCGGGCGGCGTGTCGACGATGATCAGATCGAAGCGGTCGTCGTCGAGCAGGAGGATGTGGTCGAGCGCCACGTAGTCGTGGCTGGCCACGAACCGGGTGGTCAACGATCGGTACAATCCGTTGGCCAGGAGGCTGTCGGCCGTCGCCGCGTCGGGGGCGCAATGCCGAACGAGCTGATCCCACGCCGAGCTCATCTCCACCATCAGAACCCAGAGGCGCCCCTCGGCCTGGCCGACCGGCACGATGACGGCTTCGCCGTCGAGGCCGTTGACCCCGAGTGCATCGGCGAGGCGACGGGCCGGATCGACAGTCACAACCAGGACCCGCCGGTCGTGGTGCCGAGCGGCCCGCACACCGAGTGCGGCGGCCACCGTGGTCTTCCCGACCCCACCTCGTCCGACCACAGCCACGACCGACCGTTCGGCGAGGAGGGCATCAACGGCGTCGATCATCGATGTCCATTCAACGATGACAGGGCCGACAGGGCCGACGAAACCGGATCGTCGAAGTTCTCGGTCACCGTGAACACCGGCACGTCATAGCCGGAGGCCAACGCCTCCAACTCGGCCACGAACGGTGCCGCACTCAGGGCCCGGTCGACTGCGGCCGCGGCGACGAGACCGAGCGCGGTGGTCGCCCGCCCGTCGGTGCGCCCGTTGATCCGTTCCGCCTCGGCGATTCCGGCCGGTCCGATCGTAGTGGGTGCCCGGTTGATGATCAGGGCATCGACGGCCACATCGGTCTCCCGGATGAGCCGGCCAAGCAGCATCGTGGTCTCGGCCACCGGTAGCTCCTCGGGGGTGGCCACGACGGTCACGGTGGTACTCGGCGCCGCCAGCAGCTCCTGCAACCACGCCGTCTGTCCGACCAGCGGACCTGACGTGATGAGCTCGTGAAGCGCGGTCGGAGCGGCGAGCAGCTCGACCACATGGCCCGACGCCGGGGCGTCGACGACGATCTCATCCCAGTCGCCGAAGCGAGCCTCATAGCCGGCCTTGCCAACGGTGAGGATCTCCTTCACCCCGGGGGCGGCATTGGACACGAAGTCGAAGATCCGGCTCAGCGGGCCGATGTTCGCCGGCGAGATCGGAACCTTGAGATAGCGGCGCACATATTCGTTGAGGGAGTCCTGGGTCGTCAGCCCGAGCACCTCAGGCCGGTGTGAGGTCTCGCTTGGTTCCGCCGCGATGACGGCGGCCAGATCACCGCTGTCGACTGCGTCGACTGCGAGCACCTGTGACCGGTCGGCTGCCGCCCGCAGGGAGAGCGCGGCGGCTATCGTCGTCTTGCCGACGCCACCCTTTCCGGTGACGAATCGCAGCCGGGCCGCCGACGGTCTGCTCTGACTCAGGCCCCGAACCCGATCCGACGCTCAGCGTCGGAGATGCCGATCTCGACGAACGCGATCCGGGCCGATGGAATCAGCCAGTCCCGACCCTTCCGGTCGACAAGCCACAGGACCTCGGACTCCTTGAGGGAGGTCTCGACCTGGGATTTCACCTCACTGCGGTCGACGTCGTCGTCGAGTTCGATCTCGACGACCTGGGGACTTTCAGCGATACCAATCCGAAGATCCATAGACACAACCTAGCGTGCGGCGCCGACCGCGAGACGCAGTCTCGAGGCGTATCAGGAGTTCAGCGGGCAGACGGAGGGCGAAGCTCCTCAATGCGATGAACTCACGGCCCGCGGGTGGGCGCAAAGTGCACACCCGCGGGCCCTCAGACGATCTTGAGTTCCGACCGGTAGCGCTTCTTGGGGGCCAGCTCGACGTCGACCCGCTCGGCCAGGTCGGCGAACACCTTTCCGGCTTCGGTTTCGGTGCTGACGGCGATGGGGCTGCCCTCGTCGCCGCCCTCCCGAAGCTCGGGCACGAGCGGAACCTTGACCAGCAGCGGCACGTCCAGATCGTCAGCCAGCTCCTGGCCGCCGCCCGAGCCGAACAGCTCATAACGTTTGCCGTCGTCGCCGGTGAACCAGCTCATGTTCTCGATGACCCCCGACACGGTGATGTGCACCTTGTGGGCCATGTAGGCGGCTCGCTGGGCCACCTTCTGGGCGGCCGGCTGGGGGGTGGTGACGACCAGCAGCTCGGCCCGGGGCAGGAACTGGGCCAGCGACAGGGCGATGTCGCCGGTTCCCGGAGGAAGATCGACGATGAGGAAATCGGGGTCGTCCCAGAACACGTCGGTGAGGAACTGCTCGAGGGCCTTGTGCAGCATCGGGCCCCGCCAGATGACCGGCTGGTTCTCCTCGACGAAGAAGCCCATGGAGATGCAACGCACGCCGTACGACTCGGGCGGCACGATCATCTCGTCGATGATGACCGGGTCGCGATCGACGCCAAGCATCCTGGGAATCGAGAAGCCCCAGACGTCGGCGTCGACGACGGCCACCGAACGGCCCCGGTT